>NZ_LFJT01000050.1:0-48737 GCF_001682645.1 Delftia sp. JD2 | reverse complement strand
GGCCCGACGCTCCACCATCTTCTGCCGTTGCCTATCCAGCCATAGGCGCCAGGCACGGCCTCCAGCATGAAGCCGAAGTCCTCGGCCGTCATGGCCGGCAGGATGTCGGCGTGGGTGCGGTCCTCGCCCACCGCCTCGCGCATCACCTCGGCCATGAAGCGGGCCTCGTGCGCGTGGTTGGTGGTGTTGGGATAGCCGGGCTTGAGAATGAATTCGGCGCGGCACAGATGGGCCGCTGCCACATGCTCGCTGATGCGCTGCATGCCTTCGATGAACATCTGCTGCGTCTCGGTCCTGAGGGCGCGCACCGTGCCGAAGATGCTGGCCTCGTCGGGAATGATGTTCTCCACCGTGCCGCTGGTGATCTTGCCCACGGTGAGCACGGCGCTGTCCAGCGGATCGGTGCTGCGCGACACCAGGCTCTGCAACTGGCCGACGATGGCGCAGGCCACGGGAATCGGGTCCAGCGTGGTGTGGGGCATGGCAGCGTGCCCGCCCTTGCCGTGCACGCGGATCTCGAAGCGCAGCGTGGAGGCCATGATGGGCCCCACGCGCACCGCCATCTCGCCGGCGGGCAGGGCAGGCCAGTTGTGCAGCGCGAACACGGCCTCGCAGGGGAAGCGGTCGAACAGGCCGTCCTCCATCATGGCCTTGGCGCCTGCGCCGCCTTCCTCGGCGGGCTGGAAGATCAGGTGCACCGATCCATCGAAATCCGGCTGCTGCGCCAGCAGCGTGGCCGCGCCCAGCAGCATGGTCGTGTGGCCGTCATGGCCGCAGGCATGCATGCAGCCCGGGTTCTGGCTGGCGTGGCCGAAGGCGTTGAGCTCCGTCACCGGCAGCGCATCCATGTCGGCCCGTATGCCGATGCTGCGGCCCGGGTTGGCGGCGCTGCGCCCCCGGCCGTGGATGCTTGCCACCACGCCGGTCCTGCCCAGCCCGCGGTGCACCTGCAGTCCCAGCGCCATCAGGTAGGCCGCCACCTTGTCGCCGGTGCGGTGCTCCTCGTAGCGCAACTCGGGGTTGGCATGCAGGTCGTGGCGGAACTTCAGCAGGGAGCCGAGGTGGGGGGTGATGTCGGGTGTGGATCGCATACAGGGGCCGCGGCGGCCTGCACGCCCAGCGGGTCCGCAGGCGGTCGCAGCAATTCAATGACAAGGCGGACATGATAGGTCCTGGGGTTTGCCTGCGGCGCCTGCCGGGGCGATAGGCCTTGTGCTGCCCAGGCTTTGCGCTACGTTCCTTGCGAGCAGCCCGCGCAATGCCCGGCTGCCCAGGGTGCCCGGGCGCTGGAGCAAGTGCAGGGGAATGGCGCCAGGACCGACAATCGCCCCCATCATGAAAAACACCATCCTGCCCCTGCAATTGTTCGTGCGCCCCGAGCATGACGATCCCCAGCCCCTGATCCTCTACCACGGCCGCCGCTGCCCGGACGGCTACGGCGCGGCGCTGGCGGCCTGGCTGTACTACGGCGGGCAGGCCGAATTCCGGGGCCTGGACCATGGCGAGATCCAGAAGGCCGACGACCTGGGCGAGCTGGCCGGCCGCGCCGTCTACGTGCTGGACTTCGCCTTCGAGCCCGAGCTCATGGCCGAGATCGAGTCGCGCGTTTCCAAGCTCGTGGTGCTGGACCACCACAAGAGCGCTGCCGAAAAGCTGAGCGGCTACCAGTGCCGCTGCGGCGTCGTGCACTTCGACATGAACAAGTCCGGCGCGCGCCTGGCCTGGGAGTTCTTCCAGGCCGACAAGCCCGTGCCCGGCCTGATCCGCTTCATCGAGGACCGCGACATCTGGAAGTGGGAATTCGCCGAGAGCGCGGGCTTTCTTGCGGCGCTGGACATGGAGCCGCGCAGCTTCGAGCGCTGGGCCGAGATCGCGGCCTTCACGCCCGAGCAGGAAGCCGCCTTCATGGCGCGCGGCGGCGCCATGGACGAAAAATTCCAGAAGCTGTGCGCCGACATTTCCGAGGCGGCCCAGCCCCTGGTCTTCAACGGCATGCAAGGGCTGATGGTCAACTGCCCCGGCATGTTCCACAGCCAGGTCGGCGACCTGCTGGCGCGCCAGAGCGGCAGCTTCGCGCTGATGTGGCATGCCAGCACCAAGGGCGTGAAGATCGGCCTGCGTTCGCGCTCGGAGTTCAACTGCATTCCGCTGGCCGAGAGCTTTGGCGGCGGTGGCCATGCCCAGGCCTGCGGCTTCAAGATGGGCAACGAACGCCTGGTGGAGCTGCTGTCTGGCGTGCTCAAGGCCGATGCCTCGGCCGACTACGCCTATGTGGCAGCGCCGCTGATGGAGCAGCCTGAAACGGGCGCGCCAGCCGAAGCTGTCTGATCCGGCCGGGCCGTCGCCGGCAGGCCCGCACAGGCCTGCCAGCCGGGCAGAGCGCACAGCGCGCGCCAGTGCTGCACATCGGCCACATGGCCCAGTTGCTGCCAGTCGGCCTCAAAGCGCAGCGGCTCGCCCGTCATCGGGTGCGCCAGCTCCAGCGCATGGGCGTGCAGCCACAGCCGCTGCAGGCCCAGCCGCTCGGCCCACCAGCGGTTCAGCGGTCCCTTGCCATGCGTGGCATCGCCAATGATGGGATGGGCCACATGCTTGAGATGGCGGCGTATCTGGTGGCGCCGGCCCGTGGCGGGCAGGGCCTCGACCAGTGAAATCCGCGTGGCCGCGTGGCGCGGGTCAAAGGCCTCGGGCCACTCCAGGCGCGCCAGGCAGCGCAGCGAAGTCTGGGCGGGCTGGGCTGGCGCGTCCTCGGGCGCATCGTCGGGCCTGAGCGCGTGGTCCACCTCCACCGCATCCGGCAGCCAGCCCCGCACCAGCGCCAGGTATTGCTTGCGCACTTCCTGCCCGGCAAAGGCCTGGCCCAGCCGCTGGGCGGCCTGGGCATGCAAGGCCATGACCAGCACGCCGCAGGTGCCCTTGTCCAGCCGGTGCGCGGGGTACACATGGCAGCCCAATTGGTCGCGCAGGGTCTGCAGCACAAAGCGCGTCTCGTGCGCGTCCAGTCCCGTGCGATGCACCAGCCAGCCTGCGGGCTTGTACACCGCCACCAGATGCTCGTCGCGCCAGAGGATGTGCAGCGGCGCGTCGTCGGGCTCTGGCGGCTGGGCCAGGGAGGGGATGGATGAAGGCTGGAACATGAGGGCGTGAGTGTAGGCGCTGTCCGCCCACCGCCAATGCAGACCCCCGTGCACTACCACTGCGCACTACCCCCGTGCAGGGCAACGCAGTGCTGCCTGCCATTGCACGACTGGCGGCTTCAGGGCGATGCAAGATCGCGCCTGGTTCCGCGCCGCCGCGTGAACCGGAGTTTCTGAACCCCTCTCAAACGCACCACACCACACCACACCGCATGGACCATCGCAGCACCGCTCCCATCCGCATCGCCATCGTCGGCCACGGCAACCTGGGCCGTGGCGTGGAGGCCGCCATTGCCCGCAACCCCGACATGGCGCTGGCCGGCATCTACACCCGCCGTGATCCGGCCCGGCTGTGTCCGCTGCAGCCCGGCACGCCCGTGCACGGCGTGGACAGCCTGCTGGCCCATCGCACCGGCATCGACGTGCTGGTGCTGTGCGGCGGCTCCAAGGACGACCTGCCGCAGCAGTCGCCCGCGCTGGCCGCGCATTTCAGCCTGGTGGACAGCTTCGACACCCATGCGCGCATTCCCGAGCATTTCGACCGGGTGGATGCCGCCGCCCGCGCGGCCGGCACCACGGCGCTGGTCTCGGCGGGATGGGACCCGGGCATGTTCTCCCTGCAACGCCTCATGGGCGAGGCCCTGCTGCCCGATGGCGCCACCTACACCTTCTGGGGCAAGGGCCTGAGCCAGGGGCACTCGGACGCCATCCGCCGCATTCCCGGCGTGGCCGGGGGCGTCCAGTACACCATTCCCGTGGACGAGGCCGTGCAGCGCGTGCGCAGTGGCGTGCGGCCCGAGCTGTCTGCGCGCGAGCGCCACCGGCGCGAGTGCTTTGTGGTGCTGGAGCAGGGGGCCGATGCCGATGGCGTGCGCCAGGCCATCACCGGCATGCCGCATTACTTTGACGAATACGACACCACGGTGCATTTCATCAGCGCCGAGGAACTTGCCCGTGACCATGCGGCCATGCCGCATGGCGGATTCGTCATCCGCAGCGGCCGCAGCTCACAGGGGCTGCACCACTCCATCGAATACCGCCTGCAGCTGGACAGCAATCCGGAATTCACGGCCAGCGTGCTCGTGGCCTATGCGCGCGCCGTGCACAGGCTGCAGCAGTCGGGGCAGACGGGCTGCAAGACCGTGTTTGACGTGGCGCCCGGCCTGCTGTCGCCCAGGAGTGCGCAGCAGCTGCGGGCCGAGCTGCTTTAGCCCTGGCCCACGCGGGCCGCGTCTTCCAGCCGGTCCACATCACGCAGCGGCTTGAACAGGGTCATCCAGCTGCCGACCACGCCCAGCGTGCACAGGCTGCCCACCACGGCAGCCGGCACGGCGCCCAGCCAGGCGGCGCTGGTGCCGGCGCGGAATTCGCCCAGTTCGTTGGACGAACCGATGAACAGCATGTTCACCGCGTTCACGCGCCCGCGCATGGAGTCGGGCGTGGAAAACTGCACCAGGGCCGAGCGGATGTACACGCTCACCATGTCGGCCGCGCCGGCCAGCATCAGGGCGGCCATGGACAGCCAGAACCAGTGCGACAGCGCAAACACCAGGTTGGCCACGCCGAAGATGGCCACGGCGGCGAACATCACGCGGCCCACATGGCGCTGGATGGGACGGGCCGACAGCCACAGGCCCATGGCCACCTCGCCCACGGTCATGGACGAGCGCAGCAGGCCCAGGCCTTCGGGGCCGACCTTGAGCACCTCGTGCGCATACACGGGCAGCAGGGCCACCACGCCGCCCAGCAGCACGGCGAACAGGTCCAGCGAAATCGTGCCCAGGATGATGGGGCGCGTGCGGATGAAATGGATGCCTTCGCCAAAGCGCTGCCACAGCGAGCCGCCCGCCGGCGCCATGGCCCCGGCAAAGCGCACGGGCACCGTGCCCAGCAGCAGCACGGCCAGCACCAGGGAGACGCCGCAGACCGCATAGGTCAGCACGGCGCCGCCCCAGGCGTAGAGCACTCCGCCCAGCACAGGCGCCGCAATGGCGGCCGTGCGCATCAGCATGCTGTTGGTGGCCAGCGCCTGGGCCAGCTGCTCGCGCGGCACGATCTGCGGCAGCAGGCTTTGCAGGGCCGGCCCCGTGAAGGCGCGGCTGCAGCCGAACAGCACCAGCACGGCATAGATCCAGTGCACATCGTGCGCGGCCGCGCCCTCGTGCCAGGACAGCCACAGCAGCAGCAGGGAGCACAGGGCAGCCACGGTCCAGCTGCCCGACAGCAGGCGCTTGCGGCTCATGCGGTCGCTGAGGTCGCCGGCCGGAATCAGCAGCGCCAGCATGGGCAGGAACTGGGCCAGTCCCACGTAGGCCAGGGACATGGGGTCGCGCGTCAGGTCATACACCTGCCAGGCCACGACCACCGCCTGCATCTGCTGGGCGAACATGGACAGCATGCGCGCCATGACGAAGGGAACGAAGGCGCTGCTGCGCAGGCCGGCAGCGGGGCTGTCGGCCGATGAGGGTGGAAGCGGGGAGGAGGGCAAGATCGGATATCCGTGGAGGAGCACGCGCAGTATCTGCGAAATGCCGGCGCCTTGCTGGCCGTTGTGCCCGCTCCACGCTGCCGACGAAGGCATGCGGTCTGCTCCCACAAACACCCGCGGCGCGGCGCGAGAATATGCCATCACGGGTCAGGCCAGAACCCCGCATCAGAGGAGCAACACACCATGTCCATGTTGTCCATGCAATACGCCGGCACCTTGATCGGGCGCGAGGCGGTCATCGACTTCCCCGACAGCAAGGCTGATGTGCGGTACACGCCGCAAGGCCAGATGGTCTGGCATGTGGTCGATTCCCTGGGCCATGTATCCGATGGCTGCGAACGGCTCAGCTACCTGCAGGTCAGCGACAGCCTGCACTTCCTCAACTGGATCGAGAAAACGGGCTTCACCGTCAGCCAGGTCATCGACACGGCCCAGGGCACGGTGCAGGCCTTCTGGTCGTTTGCCGACCCGGCCAGCGAGGGCGGCCACCGCTCGTCCATGTTCGTCGAAGGCCGTTTCCGCTTCCGTTGAGGCGCCCGCCTGCACGGCGCAGCCCGGCCGCGTGAAACATTGCGGCACCTGCGCGATCTGCCTGTTTTTTCAGCGCCTGCGGCAAACCCATGGCTGGCGCGGCAATACAGGGTTGTCCCGAAGCTTGTCCACAGGCAGGCCCACAGTCGCTGGGCATAACCGTCACGCTGCGGTCATTTTCGTCATGCAGCGGAAACGCTCCTGGAATGTGGGTGTGCACTATCGTTGCATTCAAGAATTGGCGGGTTCCTGGAATTCCGGTTCATTGCCTGAGGCGACGCCGGCCGCGCGCAGATCCAGGTTTGCCGCCGTGAAACATCCCTTCCGCCCAATCCCGTCCGCAGAGCCCCCGGCTATGCTGGCTGCATGACCTGGCTGTTTCTTGCATTGCATCTGCTGCTCATTGCAGGCTTTGGCCTGCGCATCCTGCTGCGCGACGATGTGCGGCCCGACGTGCGCATGGGCTGGCTCACCGTCATCGTGCTGCTCCCCTATGCGAGCTGCGCGCTGTACTACCTGTTTGGCGAGGTGACGCTGCGCCGCCGAGGCCGGGCCCGGTACCGCAAGGTGCAGGACTTTGCGCCCGGCGCCCCGGTCACGGGCAGCGGCGTGCCGGTGGCGGGCATCGCGCCGCAATGGCAGGCGGCCTTTGGCTATGCGGCGTCCATCAACCGCTTTCCCGTGCAGCCGGGTCACGCCGCGCGGCTCATGGCCGATGGTGCCCAGGCCCGCGCCCGCATGCTGGCCGACATGGAGGCCGCCCGTCACGAGATCAACGTGCTCTACTACATCTGGCTGGCCGATGACACGGGAACGGCCGTGGCCCAGGCGCTGGTGCGCGCGGCCCGGCGTGGCGTGGTCTGCCGCGCCATGGTGGACGGGCTGGGCTCGCGCGCGCTGCTGCGCTCCGACCTCTGGCAGCAGATGGCGCAGGCCGGTGTGCAACTGGCCGTGGCCCTGCCGGCCAGCCACCCGTTCAGGGTGATGTTCACCAGCCGGCTGGACCTGCGCAACCACCGCAAGATCACCGTGATCGATGGTGCCATCACCTATTGCGGCAGCCAGAACTGCGCGGACGAGGCCTTCGCCGTCAAGGCCCGCTACGCGCCCTGGGTCGATATCATGCTGCGCCTGCAAGGCCCGGTGGTGGCGCAGATGCAGCAGGTCTTTGCCAGCGACTGGGCGCAGGCGCGCAGCGCAGACCATGGACTGTCCATGCCCCTGGCCGCCCAACCCGAAGCGGGGCCGGCCGACATGCCCGCCGAAGGCTTTGCCGCCGTCGTCATTGCCGAAGGCCCGGCCGAGCGGCCGCGCTCCACCTCGCAGCTGGTGTCCACCCTGCTGGCCAGTGCACGGCGCGAAGTGGTGATCTCCACGCCCTATTTCATCCCCGATGCCACGGTGCTGGAGGCCCTGTGCGCCGCCGCCTGGCGCGGCGTGCAGGTCACGCTCATCCTGCCGGCGCGCAACGATTCCTGGATCGTGGGCGCGGCCAGCCGCAGCACCTACCGCTACCTGCTGCGGGCCGGCGTCATCCTCCATGAATTCCGCCCCGGCCTGCTGCATGCCAAGACCCTGTGCGTGGACGGGCAGGTGGCCCTCGTGGGCTCCACCAACCTGGACCTGCGCAGCTTCGACCTGAACTTCGAGAACAACGTGCTGCTGCAGGACGAGGCCGTGACCCGCGCCATCCGCCAGCGCCAGGGCGAGTACATCCGCCAGTCCGACCGCATCACGGCCGCCCAGGTCCACGCCTGGCACTGGGGCCGCCGCATCTGGAACAACCTGCTGGCGATGCTGAGCCCGGTGCTTTGAGCCGAAGGCATCACCGCCGCCGCGCCGGCCCGGGTGCCTTGGCGAAGCCCAGCTTCTCCATGGCCTCATGGGTCTCCAGCACCATGGCCGACACTTCGGCCACGGTCACCCGCAGGCCGGTGGCGCGCTCGCGCATGTGCACATAGGCCTGCTCCTCCGTCATCTGCTGGTGGTCCACGAGCACGCGAATGGCCTTCTCGATCTGGCGGCGCGACTTGATGGTGGATTCGAGTTTGTCGATCTTGCCCTGCAGCCGCTGCTGGAACCCCTGGGCCGACCTGGCCAGCACCAGCGTGCTGAGAATGCCCGAGGAGCGGAATGGCTTGGTGATCACGCCATGGGCCTGGGTGTCCAGCAGCAGCTTCAGGGTGGTGGGGCTTTCGTAGTCCGACAGGGCGACCAGCGCCGCGTCCACGGTGCCGGCATTCCAACCCGAACTGGCCTCCAGGTCCTGGGTCACCTGGAAAAAGATGACATCGGCGCCCGAAGGCGGCTCGGGCGGCAGCGGCCAGACGATGCGCAGCCGGCACCCGATGCGCTGCAGCTGCTCCACGATGATGTCGCGGTCCTCCCCGGGAGGATGGACGACGGCGACGCAGATGCTGCGCAGGTCTTCGTACAGGCGTCGCAGGCTGGAACTCATGGTCTCACCTCAGCCAGAACTCGGAAAACCCGAAGGTGGAAAAGTAGGGATCGGGCCTGACCGGCTCCATGGCTTCCCAGACGATATCGAACTGCCCGTCGCTGCGGCAGATGCCTATGCGGGGCGTCAGGCTGCAGTGGTTATTCTCCGGGTCCACCGTGATCGGTCCTTCGGGGGCCTCGAACCGGACCCGGTGCGCCGCCTCGACCAGCTTGCGCCGGTCCAGGCTGCCCGAGCGCTGTAGCGCCTGGGCGAACAGATGGATCTGGGCGTAGGCCAGCTCGGACCACATGCTGGTGGGGCGATCTCCGAAGCGCGAGCGCCACAGCGCGATGAAGCGCCGGTTGCTCTCGCTGGCCACCGAGCCGAAGTAGGTGGCTGCCGTGATATGTCCCTCGCACAGCAACGGGCCTATCTGGCGTATCTCCTCTTCCACCATGGACAGGCTCGCAATGGGCGTGCGCAGGGGATCGAGACCGAAGTCGCGGTACAGCTGGTAGAGCAGCCGCGCAGACTGGCCGACCATGGTGGAGAACACCGCGTCGGGCTGGGCGGCCTGTATGTCGGCCAGGACTTCCTCCACTTCGGCGCGGCTGGCCTCCAGCGGCAGATAGACCTCGTCGAGCACCTCGCCGCCGTGCTGCTCCACCAGGTCTCGCATGATTCGGTTGGACTCGCGGGGGTAGATGTAGTCGGCGCCCACGAAAAACAGCTTGCGGCCCCGGTTCTGCAGCAGGTAGGCGGCCAGTGGCACATTGTTCTGGTTGGGCACGGCCCCCGTGTAGATCACGTTGGGCGAGTACTCGAAGCCCTCATAGAACGAGCAATACCACAGCAGTGCGTTGTTGCGCTCTATCACCGGAAGCACCGCCTTGCGGCTGGAAGAGCGCGAACAGCCGAAGATCACGTTGACCTCATCTTCCAGCAGCAGCCGCGTTGCGAGCTGGCGATACTCCGTCGCATCGCCCCTGGGGTCGTAGGCCACGGGGATCAGCGGCCGGCTCAGAACGCCGCCGAGCTGGTTGATTTCCTCGATGGCCAGGGCAGTGCCGAGGAAGTGCTCGGACTCCGTCACCCCCGTGGGGCCGGAGCGCGAGAACAGCACGCCGATGCGCCAGCCATCGTCCATCTGGGTTTCGTGGGTCATGGAGAGGCTTTCACGGGTTGGAGATTCCTGGTCGCGGGATACGCGTCCAGTGCCTGCGGTCCTGCCGGACGGGCAGCAAGACACGAAGCTTCGGCGGATGCGGGTAAGAATGCGGGGGCATAAGGCATGGTGCTTGCTCCGTGTTGGCAAGGGTCAGACCCGCAGATGCCCGAACACCGCCTCGACCGCACCAACTGCACGGGCCGGCCCCTCGTCGATCAGCTCGCCTTGCTTGAGGATCGCGTACCGGTCCGCCACCTGCAGCGCAAACGGCACGTTCTGCTCCACGATCAGCATCGCCGTGCCATGGCGCTGGCGCTCCTGGGCCAGGGCCTGGGCCAGCCGCTCGATCACCGAGGGCTGCAGTCCCTCCGTGATTTCGTCGAGCACGATCACCGAGGGGCGCATCATCAGCGCCCTGGCCAGCAGCAGCATCTTCTGCTCTCCGCCCGACAGCGTGCCCGCAGGTTGCTGCAGCCGGCTGCCGAACAGCGGAAACAGGGGCTCCACGGCGGCCAGGCGCTCCGGAAACAAGGCCTGCTGCGCCAGTCCCAGCCGCAGGTTGTCGCGGATGCTGAGGTCGGCAAACAGCGCATGCTCCTGTGCCGCGTAGGCCATGCCACGCCGGGCGATGCGGTGGGGTGCCATGCGCGTGATGTCCTCGCCATGCAGGCGCACGGCCCCCGTCTTCTTGGGCAGAAAACCCATGATGGTCTTGAGCAGCGTGCTCTTGCCCATGCCGTTCTTGCCCAGCAGTGCGACGGCTTCGCCCTGGCCTATGGCCAACGACAGATTGCGCAGGACGACCGAGCCCCGGTAGCCGCTGGTGACACCGTCCAGTGCCAGCACGGTGGAATTCATGCCGCCTCCTTGTGCCCGTGGGCACTGCCCGAGTAAATCGTCCTGACCAGGGGCGAGTCCACCACCTCGCGGAAACTGCCCTGCATGGCGATGCTTCCCTGGTGCAGCACCACGACACGCGTGGCGATCTGCTCCACGAAGTCCAGGTCATGCTCGACCAGCAGGCAGCACAGCCGGTAGCGCCCGGCCAGCGAGGCCAGGACTTCGCCGATCTGCGTGCGCTCGGTTTGGGTCAGCCCGGCTGTGGGCTCGTCCAGCAGCACCACGCGCGGCTCCAGCGCCAGCACCATGGCCAGTTCAAGCGCCTGCTGCTCGCCGTGGGACAGGTCGCGCGCCACGTGGCCGAGCTTGTGCTCCAGCGCCGTCATGCGCACCACATGCAGGGCATAGGGCGGCAGGCGCAGCGCGCCATCGCGACGCACCAGCGAAGGCCGCTCAAGCCGCGTTCCTGCAATGCGCAGGCACTCGGCCACGGTCAGCGATTCGAAGATATTGGCGTTCTGGAACTTGCGCCCCAGCCCGAAGCGCACGCAGGCCTCGGGAGGCTGGCGCCCAATGTCATGGCCGCACAGCCGTATCGTCCCCGCGCTGCGCTCGGCGCCGTCGCTCATGCAGCGCATCAGCGTCGTCTTGCCGGCGCCGTTCGGCCCGATCAGCCCCACCAGCTCCCCGGCATGGGCCTCCAGATCAATGCCCTGCAGCACCTTCAGTGCACCGTAGTGCCTGGCCACACCCTGCATGTGGATGGCCGCTTTCTGCAGCCTGTCCTCCCCGTCCGGCATGCCGTCCATCTCCCGCGGGGCGCGCTCCTGCAAAAGAGGCGGGTCCTCAGCGTCCTGGCCGGTCCTGAAGGGCTTGAGCAGCAGGGGCATCAGGCCTTGCGGAAGCAGCACGATCACGACGACGAAGGCCGCCCCCAGGATGAGTTGCCAGGCAAACGGCATGCTGCTGCCCAGATAGGCGGAGGCCACATTGATCAGCACCGCGCCGGCCAGAGGGCCCCACAGCGTGCCCCTGCCGCCCAGCGCCACCCAGATGATGAACTCGGTACCCAGCGCAAAGCCCGCCAGCTCGGGCGCCACCACGCCGCTGAAGGAGCCGTACCCGAATCCGGCCAGGCCCGCGACGGCCGCCATGGCCACCAGCAGGAGGATCTTGACGATCGATGTATCGATGCCCAGGTAGGTGCAGCGCACCTCGTTGTCGCGGATGGCCGACAGCACCCGGCCGGCGTCGCTGCGCACCAGCATCCAGCCCAGGCCGCCTGCCATTGCCAGCGCGCCCATTGCGATGCCGTACCAGGCCTGCATGGACAGATCGAAGCTCTCGTAGCCCGTCAGGCCCGAACTGGACCCCGTCCACTCGCCGCCGGACAGCAGCAACTGCGTCAGCACTATGGGCAGCACCAGCGAGATCACCGTGGCAAAGAACGGGGAAGCTCCCCGGTAAAAAGACAGCCAGCCCACCAGGGCCGCCACGACGGCGCAGGCAGCCACCGCCAGCCCCATGGCCAGCAGGGCCGAGGCCGGACCCGGCCCCATGTATGTGAAGACCAGGCCGGCCGCATAGGCGCCCATGCCGAAGAACGCTGACTGCCCGAAGATCAGATAGCCCGTATGGCCCCAGAGAATGTCCACGGTCACGGCCACGATGGCGAAGAAAAAGGCCTTGACGAGAATGTTCTGCAGATAGCTGTCGAAAATCCAGGGCCCTGCCGCGAACGCCAGCACGGCCAGTGTGGCCAGGACTGCCGTGGGGCGCAGCCAGGGCGCTGATGCGGTGCGGGCGGGCAGCACGGCGCTGCCAGGTATGCGTGCTTCAGCCATGGGAGAACCCCCGTGGGCGGATGCGCAGCGTGACGGCGGCAAGAACGGCGATGGTCAGGCCGCCAAGGACCGGGTTGGCATAGGTGCTGACCAGCACCTGGGCCGTGCCGAACACCGCACAGGTCAGCAGCAGGCCGCCCATGGAATGGCCGGAAACCATGACCAGCATGAAGGCGCTGACCAGCCAGGACAGGCCCATGTTCGGGTCCACGCTGGACAGCGGCGTGATCATGGCGCCGGCCAGGGTGCCCAGGCCGGCGCCGAGGCTGAACGTGATGAAGCGCACCCGTCCCGAATGGATGCCCAGGCTGCTGGCGAGGTCCTCATTCATGATCACGGCGCGCGTCCTGACACCGAAGTCCGTGGCATTGAGCAGGCCCGCCAGCAGCAGGCACATGAGCAGCGCGACGGGCACCAGCAGGAGCCGGTAGGCCGAGTAGTCCACCCCCAGGAGCTGCCAGGTTCCGGACAGCGGGGCGCTGACGAACTGCACCTCGCGGCCGAACGCCATCATGATCAACTGGCCGATGACGATGCCCAGGCCCCAGGTGGCCAAAATGGCATCGAGCGGCCGCCGGTACAGCGGCCTGACGATCAGCCGCTCCACCAGCATGCCCGCCGCCACGCCCGTGACGAAGGCCAGCGGCCAGCCCAGCCAGGGATCGATCTGCAGCCGGGTCACCACGTAGCTGGCATAGCCGCCCAGCGTGAGCAGGGCGCCATGCGCGAAGTTGACGATTTTCATCACCCCGAAAATCATCATCAGCCCGACCGTGACGATGAACAGCATGCTCGCCGTGGTCAGCAAATCCAGTAGCAGCACCATGGTGCCTCCTTGCAGGGTTGCGGTGGAAGGGGGGCTGCCCGTCACTTGAGGTTCGGGCACTGCATGCCGGGGTCCACCTTCTCGAAAGTCTCCAGCACCTTGACCGTCCCGTCGGCCTGGACCTGGCCCAGGCGCATGGCCAGCGGCGTGTGCCGGCTGCGGCTCATCTGGATGACGCCGCGCGGGCCATTGAAGGACACCTCCGCCAGCGCCCTGATCACCAGCGCCGCGTCCGTGGAGCCGGCCTTCTCCACCGCCGCCTTGAACAGATGGAAGGCTTCGTACTGCGGTTCGGACAGCTCGTTCGGCGTTTTCATTTCCGCTCCGAACTTCTTTTGCATGGCCTGCATGAAACGTTTGTTCTCCGGCGTGTCTATGCCGGTCAGGTACGAGGCCGACAGGAGCATCCCCTGCGCATCGGTGCCCATGGTCCTGGCCGTTCCCTCGTCGACGGCCAGGTTGCCGTAGGGCAGCGACAGGCCAGCCGCTTTGAGTTGCTTGGCCAGGGACACATTGGGGGCGCCGCCTGCCGTGGCGCTGATCAGGGCGTCGGCCTTTGCCGACCGGAGCTTGGACAGCACCGAAGTCCAGTCGCTGCCATCGATGGGCAGATATTCCTCACCCACCACCTTACCGCCCTGCTGCTCTATGTACTTGCGCGTGAATGTCAGCATGCCGCGGCCGAACGCATAGTCATTGCCCACCAGAAAGAAGTTCTTGGCATTGCGGTTCTTGGCGAGGAAATCCACCATGGGCGCCACCTGCTGCTCGGGCACCCAGCCGTTGACGTACATCCAGGGATTGCACGAACGGCCTTCGTAGAACGACGTGTAGATATAGGGGAGCTTGCCCCGGTTGATCACGGGCAGCGCCGCGTTGCGCGCGGCGCTGGTTTCCATGGCGATCACCGCGCTGACCTTCTTCTGGAACACCAGGGTGTCGAAGGCCTTTTGCGCGCCCACGGCGCCCGAGGCGTCGTCGGCAATCTCCAGTTCGACCTTGCGCCCCAGGATGCCGCCGGCCGCATTGATCTCCTCCACGGCCAGTTGCGAAGCCTGCACCACGGCCGGGGCCACGACGCTGTTGGCGCCTGAAAGTCCGACCGCCACGCCGATGCGCAGGGGCTCGGCGGCGTGTACCTGCCATGCCAGCAAGGGCGCGATAGCCAGGGCCGCAGTGCGGCGTGCAATGGATGTGAGCGATTTCATGCAAATGGCTCCAAAAAAGAGGGGGATGGATGGAAAGGACTCAGGGCTGCGGGCGCGGCCATCCCGTGCCCAGCATGGCGTCGTAGATGTCGGTCCTGCGGTCGCCCAGCACATGGTTGAAGGCGCTCAACCGGCGCTTGCGGCGCGCGTCCTCCAGGTCGATCGATGCGTGCAGGATCTCCTCGGCATGCACCGAAGCGGGGCCGGCCAGCGGCCAGCCTTCGGCGCCTACGATCAGGCTTTGGCCTATGAAGGGCTGGCCGCGCTCCGTGCCGGTGCGGCAGGCGCAGACGATGCTCAACGCGTTGCTGTGTGCATTTGCCATGGCCAGCGTATTGGCCATGGCCGGCCGGTCTGCGGGCTGGCCTCCCATGGGGACCCAGTTGGTCGGCATGGCCACGATGTCCACGTCCTGCATTGCCAGCAGGCGATAGGTTTCGGGAAACCAGCCGTCATAGCAGATCAGCACGCCCAGGCGCCCCCATTCGGTGTCGAACACGGGCAGGCCCCGGTCCCCGGGCTCGAAGAACACGTTCTCGTCTCCCCACAGGTGCAGCTTGCGGTAGGTGCCCAGGTATCCCTGGGGACCCAGGACCACGGCGGTGTTGTAGAGACGGTCGCCCGCGCGCTCGGCAATGCCGGCAACGATGTGCACATTGCAGCGCCGCGCCACATCCATCCAGACCTGGGTGCAGGAGCCGTCCGGGACGGACTCCGCCAGCGCAAGTGCCTCGGCGCGGCTGGCAAAGACATAGCCGGTGTTGGCCAGCTCGGGCAGCACCACGAGGTTGGCGCCCTGGGCGGCGGCGCGCTCGATCAGATCCACCGAGTGCGCAAGGTTTTCGCCCTTGCGCCCCACGCGAGGCTCCATCTGGATGCTGGCCACCGCAAGCGGGGGCCTAGGGGATACCTGGGATACCGTGGACGGCGGGCGCGAGTCAGGAAGACTTTCCGTAGAAGACATGCAGGCTCCAAAAAGCAAAAAGCCCCCGACGGCGCCGTAGGCGCATGTCAGGGGCTTTCATAGCCGATATGAGTCAGCAGTTATTGCTGAGGTTGGGCACGAGAGAGGTCTCGGCCGTGGCAATCATGTTGTCGTCCCGATTGACGGGTGTCAAACCAGTAGATTCCCGGACATGGGCTGGCCCAGGCCGTCTCCTTCCGAAAAAAGAAAAAGGCCTGCGCAATGCAGGCCTTCAGGGCTGTTGGGAGGCAGGCGCGCTCAGCGGCCCACGCGCTCGCTCTCGACCACCATGTCCAGCACATAAGCGTAGGCCGATGCGTCGGCGGGCACGTTCTGGCGCTTGTAGCGCTGGATGCGCAGCACGTTGCGGATGCCGGGTTCGTGCTTGTAGCCCTCGATCTCGCTGTAGAAGTTCTCCCACTCGCCGGTGGAGGTCTTCACGCCGTTGTCGCCGTAGCGGATCTCGCGCACGCGCAGGCACTGGAAGTCCTTGATCAGCGGGTGATTGCAGGCCGTGCGTTGGGGTGCCACTTCCAGGAAGATGCGCTCGCCGGCGCTGCCGTACTGGGTCTGGGCCGTGGGCGAGCCGTCGAACTGCCAGCGCGTGCCATCGATGAAGGTGAGCGTCAGGCGCGCAGGCTGCTTGCCTTCGCCCAGTTGCACGGACCATTGCTTGGCCGTGGGCAGGATGCGGGCCACCTTTTGCTCCAGCGCCATCAGTTGGTCGTCATCGCAGGCCATCAGCGTGCTGGCGGCGCGTTGGGTGGCGATGCGGTTGCCTTCGGTGCGGTAGCCCGTGGTCACCACGTTGCACAGGTTCTTGACGGCCAGGCGCTGGTCGGCGAATTCCAGTTGCAGGGGCCGCTTGCGCGAGGCGGCGGTCAGGAACCAGCTCTGGTCTTCGGTGCCCTGGGGCGTGAAGGCCTGGCGAAGATTCCAGTGGTAGGCGGTCAGCGATTGGGCATCGCCGGGTGGGCCGGCAGGGGCCGACGCCTGGGTCTTGGCGCCTTCTTCGGCATTGCCACCCTTGTCGATATGGCTGCAGGCGCCGAGCCCCATGGTGACGATCACGGGCAGGCACCAGGTCCAGCTTGGCTTCATGTTGAATTCCTTGGTTGATGGGTACGGAGACAGGCTCAGGCGCGGCGGGCTGGTGGCAGCCCTGGTGCGGCATGTGCCGCGCCGGCCCTGGCCGAACCGGGGCACCATAACGCAGATGCGGGGCGGCGCCTGTCAGAACGGGGCGCTATTCACATTCCTTTGCATCTATTTGATGCAGGCGGAAAAAACGGATTGCTGCAAAGTTGCCGGCCGATGCGTTGCGCTCAGGTGAGAATAGGCGGCCAGCCGCCATGCCATCCGCAGGCTGCGGCGCCGGAGCAAGGAGCAGGTTCGTGTATCGACGTTGGAGTGCAGCAAACAGGGTGCGTGGCATGCGCTACGCGGGAGCTTTGGCCATCATTGCAATGCTTGCGGGCTGCGGCTCGACCATTCCCCAGCATGTGCCCGTGCAGGAGAGCTTCGGCTCCACCGAGACCTTCTCGCGCATGTTCGATGCCTCGCCGGCCCAGACCTGCGAGGCCGCGCGCCGCGCGCTGCTGAGCCAGGGCTACATCGCCATGGCGCGCACGGCCGAACTCATAGAGGGCAGCAAGAGCTTCCAGCCCGACCCCGAACTGAACCTGCAGATGAACATCCGCGTGGTCTGCGTGCCCGAGACGGCCGATGGCCAGGTCAGCATCGGCTTTGTCACGGCGCTGCAGGACCGATATACCTTGAAGAAGAGCGCCAACTCGGCCAGCCTGGGCGTGGGTGCGCTGGGGTCGGTGTCGCTGCCGTTCTCCTCGGGCAGCGACTCCATGGTCAAGGTGGGCAGCGAGACGATTGCCAAGAGCGGTTTCTACGACAGCTTCTTCGAGCTGGTGTCGCGCTACCTGGCGCAGGACCGTGAATCCATCGCCGTGCCCACGCCGGTGGCGCCGCAGAACACCATTCCCTCGGCCAACCACTGACGCCGGCGGGCGCCGGCCCGGTTCACGCCGCCAGGAACAGGGCCGGGTCCACCATGGTGCGGTTGAGCATCACGCCCCAGTGCAGGTGCGGGCCGGTGACACGGCCCGTGGCGCCTACCTTGCAGAAGGCATCTCCCGTGTCCAGCTGATCGCCCAGCTTGCACTGCACGCTGCTCAGATGGCAGTACATGCTCAGCAGGCCGCCGCCGTGGTCCAGCCACACGGTGCCGCCGTTGAAGAAATAGTCGCCCACATCCACCACCTTGCCCGGCAGCGGCGCGACGACGTTGGTGCCTGTGGCTGCCGCGATGTCCATGCCGCTGTGCGGATTGCGCGGCTGGCCGTTGAACACGCGGCGCAGGCCGAAGCTGCTGCTGCGGCGGCCCGGCACGGGCTGGCGCATGCGCAGGTCGCCAGGGCGTGCGGGAGGCTCGGTGAACAGCGCCATGATGGTCTGCTGGTGGGCGCGTTCACGCTGGTATCGGGCATCGTCCTCGGGTGACAGGTCCACGGTCTTGGGCGAGACCTTCAGGCGCTGCTCGGTGTATTTCTTGTCGCGCACTTCGTAGGGCAGGGTGCGCGGTGTGCCCTCGCCCTTCACCGTCACGCCATGCGTGCCGGGCGCCTCCGACAGCGCAATGCCGACCACGGCCGTCCATTCGATCATGTCGCCCACAACCAGCACGGGCACGTCGCCGGCCAGCACCTGGGGCCGCTGGGCGGCTGGCCCCAGCGACAGGCGGGCCACGCCACCGGGCACGCGGCTGTCATGCGGCCAGGGGGATTCCCCGGAGGCCGCAGCGGCCCAGGCCGGGACCATCAGGCCCGCGCCCGAGGCGCACAGGGATTGCACAAACAGTCGGCGGGAGCGGGAATTCGTCGTCGGTATCTGCATGAGGGAAGCGGGGGGGGCTGTGGTCGAGCGCCCCATTGTCCGCCATGCCGGCGCGCCAGCTTGCCATCGCCTCAACGCCATGACGCCATGGCATTCAAATGCGCTTGCGCGCCGCTCAACGGTCCCGGCGCTCGTCGCGCCCGCCGCGCCGCTCCTGTGGGCGGGCCGCGTTGGCCATGCGCTGCTGTTGCTGGCGTTGCTCCTGCTGTGCGCGGGCCTGCTGCTGCTGGGCACGTGCCTGTGCCTGGGCCTGCTGTGCTTGCTGGGCCTGCATGCGTTGCTGCTGTGCAGCCTCGAACTGCTGCTGTCTTTGCTGCTGCGCCTGCCGCTCCTGCATCTGGGCCTGTCTTTGCGCCTGCTGCTGGGCCTGTTGCTGGGCCTGCATCCTGGCCTGCATCTGCTCCTGTGCGCGTGCCTGCTGCTGCTGTTGTTGTTGCTGCATTTGCTGCTGGCGCGCCTGGTCCTGGGAGCGCTGCTGCAAGGCCTGGCGATCGCGCTCGGCCTGTTGGCGGGCCTGGGCTTGCGCCTGAACCTGGGCCTGGTCGCGGGCCTGATCCCGCATCTGCGCCTGGGCCTGCATCTGGGCCTGGCGCTGCTGTTGCTGGCGCGCCTGTTCCTCGCCGCGAAGGCGGGCGGCCTGCGTCTCCATTTGCTGCTGTTGCTGCTGGCGCTGGCGCGCTGCATCGGCCATGGAGCGGTCGCGGTCCTGCCGGTCCTGTGGCCTCATGCCCTGCTGCGTGGCTGCGGAAGACCAGGAAGGCACGTGGGAGTCGCGGCCCCTTTCACCCTGCATGGCTGCCGCAGGCAGTGCTGGCGCGGGTCGCTGCGCGGCGCCCGATGGGGATGAGGGGGCCGATTGCGCAGACTGAGGGGACTGCGGCCACTTGCCGAACTGGCCCGGCTGCGAGGCCGGCGCCGGGTTCATCCGGGGCTGCAGCGAGGCCTGGGGCCGGTCATCGGGCCTGAGGCCCGGGCGTCCGCGATCGGCACCATCGTGCCGGGCAAAGCCCTGGGCGCCGCCGGGCGGCACCATGCCTTGGGCGGACGGGGGCGGGCCGCCCTGCGGCGGCCTCAGGCCCAGGCGTTGGGGCATGCCGGAGTGCGCTGCTGCGGCGGCGCCGGCCATGCCTGCGGCACCGGCCAGGGCCGCAGCGGCCATGCCGCCTGAACGAGGGTCACCAGAACGAGGGTCGCCAGAGCGCGGGTCGCCCGAGCGAGGATCACCGCCCTGCTGCGGGAAGTCAGGGCGGCGCGGCTCGAAGTGCGGGTTGTTCGCGATGTGGGTGACGTTGCCAACGTTGTTGATGTGCGTGTTGTGGATGTTCTGCACCACCGTGGTCGAGCGCGAGACGTAGGTGTTGTTGTTGTAGATCACGGCCGGGCGGCGCGAGGGCGGTGGCGGCGGTTCGTTGCGGTGCCAGCGGTAGCCGGGCTCGCCCCAGCGCATGCCCCAGGAGTTCCAGCCCCACGGGCGGCGGTCCACGGACTCGGCCAGGATCACGCCTGCGCCGAAGCCGATCAGCCCCGCCACCACGGGCGCGGCCGAACTGCCCACGTACACGGGTTGCGGCGCCACGATGGGGCGGTATCCGCCGTACATCGGCACCGGCTCGCCATAGACCACGCCCGGGTCGTACTGCGGCACATAGACGGTGTCAGGCTGGGCAGGTGCGATCTCGATGAACTGCGGCGGCGTGTCGATCACCGGCACGGGCAGCATGGACGACAGCGGCTCGCCCACGGCTTGCGGTGCGGGCTGGGGCACGGGGGGCGGAGCATCGGCTGTGGCCACGGCCACCTTGAGCCGGCTGGAGTCCTTGAGCGTGCCGGCCTTGTAGGCGCGCTGACGCATCACCTGGATGGCGTTCATCACATCGGCCGGATCGTTGTAGTAGGCCTTGCCCAGGGCCGTGGTCCAGGGAACGTTGGATGACAGCTGCGCCAGCACATTGGGAAACTGCGCCAGCGACTTGACCGAAGGGTCCCAGTCCTGGCTGTTGACGGCGTTTTGCAGTTCCTCGGGCTTGAGGCCCGGGTTCTGTCCCATCCACACCTCGGCGGCGCCGACCTGGTCGGGATAGGTAGAGGCGGCCAGCACCTGGGCCACGAGCTTGTCGGGGTACAGCGCAATGGGCGCCACCATCTGGTAGAGCGTCTCGGCCGAAGGCGGCACATAGGCCACGGGCGTGGCGACGGGCTGGGCGCTTTCGGTGGCAGGCGGCAGCGGCGCGCTGGCGGCCTGCGGGGGCTTGTCCTGGGATTCGTTGCAGGCGCTCAGCGCCAGGGCGGCGGCCACGCCCAGCACGCTCAGGCGCAGGGCGCCAGCGTGGGAAGTTGAGCGGGCCGTGGTGCGTGCTGTGGGCACGGCTGATTGCAGCATTGCGTTCTCCTGGGCAGGAACGCCTTGCGCGCCGAAGCGGCAAGGCACATGTCATTTGAACGCCAAAGTGCGCGCTGCGTTGACACCGGCGTGTCAGCCGATGCCCCCAGTCCGCGCAACTTCTGTGACGCGGTGTTTACCCAGGCTGAATCAGGCGGCGATCAGGCCGCGCTCAGGCCGCGATCAAGCCGCGATCAGGCGGGCCTGGTAGCTCTCGGCACCCTTGGACCAGGCCAGCAGGCGGTCGATGTTGGGGTGCTTGCCAGGGAAGGCGATGGCGTCCTGCGTGTGCTCTGCATACCACTCCAGGCCCAACTCGGCGGCGGCCGGCGTGATGCTGCCGCCGTACAGCGCGGCCAGCGCGTGGTACACGGCCAGCGAGCCGGTTTGGCCGGGCTTGTTCTCGATGGTGGCCACGACCTGGCCCTGGGCATCGGCCAGCTGCAGCGCGGCGAGGTGGGTGACGGTGGGCAGTTGCTGAAGGCGTGCGGAGAAGTTCATGCTGAAAGGCAAATCAAAGGGAAAAGAGTGAAAGGGACGGGTCCACCGGCGCCGGGCGTTCTGGTGTTTCAGTGGCTGAGTGGTTCAGTGATTCAGTGGTCAGGCCTTGAAGGCAATCCAGGCACACCAGAACAGGCTGGAGAAAAAGCGCTTGGGCTGCACGAAACCGGCCTGGGCCAGCATCTGCTCCACCGCCTCTTCCGAGGCCGGTGGAACCGCGCCCTGCCGGATTTTGCCGAGTTTCGCATGGACAGCGGCCTCGTCCACGCCCGCCATGCGCCAGCGCATGGCCCAGGCTTCAAGGAACAGCGGCTCGCTGTCATAGCGGTGGCGGTTGCAGGCCAGGATGAAGGGCGCCCCCGGCGCCAGCCGCGCCGACAGGGCCTGCAGCAGCTGCAGCTTGTCCGCGTCGTCAGGGATGTGGTGCAGCACACCGATCAGCGTGGCCGCGTCGAACACCGTGCCGGCCGGCAGGTCCTGCACGGCGCAGGCAGCGGCCTGCACCTGGGCCGACAGCCCCGCCGCGGCGATGCGGTCCATGGTCTGGTCCAGCATGGGGGCCGAGGGGTCGGCAGCCGTGAATTTCCACAGCGGCCTGAGCCGCGCCGTGGCCAGGATTTCCTGGCCCGTGCCACCGGCGCCGCCAATCAGCACGGACTTCGGGCCGGCATCCAGGCTGGCGGCCAGCAGGCAGGCGGCCAGTTCGTGGCAGGCGTCGTAGCCGGCCAGTGCGATGCGGCTTTGCGTTTCGTACTCGGCCGCGCGGGAGGTGTCGAACTTGGCGGCGGAAGCCGCCTGTGGCAAGGCTTGGTTCATGGCCTGGCATTGTGCTGAGGCCACGGTCCCTGCAAAAGCGCCGATGTGCGATGGCCCACCCCTGCAAAGCAGGATGGTGGGCCATCTTCGGGGAGGAGCGGTGCAGGTGCCCGTCAGCGGGCCATGCGCCTACTTGCCCCAGGAGTCCTTGAGACCCGTTGCGCGGTTGAACACGGGCTTGCCCGGTGTGTGGTCCTTGCGGTCGGCCACGAAGTAGCCGAAGCGCTCGAACTGGAACTTGTCGTCAGGCTGCGCGTTGGCCAGCGAAGGCTCCACATAGGCGGTCACCACCTTGAGGCTGTCCGGGTTGAGCAGCGTCAGGAAGTCCTTGCCGCCCGCATCGGGCTGCGGGTCGGTGAACAGGCGGTCGTACAGGCGCACCTCGGCCTGCACGCCGTCGGCCACGCCCACCCAGGTGATGGCGGCCTTGACCTTGACGCTGTCCGCACCCGGCGTGCCGCTCTTGGTGTCGGGCACCACGGTGGCCAGCACCTTGGTGACGTTGCCCTCGGCATCCTTCTCGCAGCCCGTGCACTCGATCACGTAGCCGCCCTTCAGGCGAACCTTGTTGCCGGGGAACAGGCGCTTGTAGCCCTTGGGCGGCACTTCGGCGAAGTCCTCGCGCTCGATCCACACCTCGCGGCCCAGCGTGAAGCGGCGCACCGGCACCTGCTGGCCTTCGGCGGCGTGGGGCAGGGCGGGCAGCTCGCAGGCTTCCAGGTGCTCGGCGCTGCCGAAGACCTCGGCCCAGTTGGTCAGCTCCAGCTTGAGCGGGTCCAGGGCCACCATGCCGCGATGGGCCTGGTTCTCCAGGTCCTCGCGCAGGCAGCCTTCCAGCGTGGAGTAATCGATCCAGGCGTAGTCCTTGGTCACGCCGATGCGCTCGCAGAAGGCCTGGATGCTCTGGGGCGTGTAGCCACGGCGGCGCAGGCCGACGATGGTGGGCATGCGCGGATCGTCCCAGCCGCTGACGATGCCGTTGTCCACCAGGTGCTTGAGCTTGCGCTTGCTGGTGATCACATAGGTCAGGTGCAGGCGCGAGAACTCGTACTGGCGGGGCTGCGGCGCGGCGATCAGGCCGCCTTCGCGCAGATGGTCCAGCAGCCAGTCGTAGAACGGGCGCTGGTCCTCGAACTCCAGCGTGCAGATGCTGTGGGTGATGTGCTCCAGCGCGTCCTCGATGGGATGGGCGAAGGTGTACATCGGGTAGATGCACCACTGGTTGCCGGTGTTGTGGTGCTCGGCATGGCGCACGCGGTAGATGGCGGGATCGCGCAGATTGATGTTGGGCGATGCCATGTCGATCTTTGCGCGCAGCACGGCAGCGCCATCGGGCAGCTTGCCGTCGCGCATTTCGCGAAAGCGCGCCAGGTTCTCGGCCACGGTGCGGCTGCGGAACGGACTGTCCACGCCGGGGCGCGAGAAATCGCCGCGGTTGGCCTTCATGTCGTCGGCGCTTTGCTCGTCCACATAGGCCAGGCCCTGCTCGATCAGGTACTCGGCTGCGCGGTACATGAAGTCGAAGTAGTTGCTGGCGAAGTACAGGTTCTCGTGGCCGTCGGCTTCCTTCCAGCCGAAGCCCAGCCAATGGACGGCATCGATGATGCTGTCCACGTACTCCTGGTCTTCCTTCTCGGGATTGGTGTCGTCGAAACGCAGGTGGCAGGCACCTTCGTAGTCGCGCGCCAGGCCGAAGTTCAGGCAGATGGCCTTGGCGTGGCCCACGTGCAGGTAGCCGTTGGGCTCGGGCGGGAAGCGTGTGCGGATCTTCGCCACGTCCACCTGGCCCTGGTTGTGGTGGTCGCCATCACCGGGGCTTCCACCCCAGCGGCGCTGGGCGTGGGTACCGTTGGCCAGGTCGGCCTCGATGATTTGGCGCAAAAAGTTACTCGGTTTGACCGGATCTTTGGAGATGGGGGAGGCGTCAGCAGAGCTCATCGCAGCATTGTAGGCGCCCGCCTGCAGACCCGCTCCGGACGGCTTTCGGACAGCCGCGCCAGCCAAGGGTTGAGGCATTTGGAAACAAACTTGTATAAAAGCCTGCCATCCGTAGACCCCTCTCGCGCGTTGAGAATGCAGGGCGTATGCCGTCCCCCTGTGCCAAAGTGCGGGAAGGCGGCACCAGCGGCAATGCCTGCCACGCCTGTCCAACTTCGAGGAGAGACACCATGACAACGACAGCTTCCCCGTGGGTTGCAAAAGCAGCAGCAGCCGGCCTGGCCCTGGCCGCCCTCATGGCTTCGGGCGCCGCCCAGGCCCGGGGCGATGTGCACTGGTCCATCAGCCTGAATTCGCCTGGCATGTATGGCCCGCCCGTCTATGTCGCGCCTGCCCCCGTCTATGTGGCACCGCCCCAGCCCATCTACTACGCGCCCCCGCCGCCGGTCTACTACGCGCCGCGCGCCGTCTACCGTGCTCCCCCCGTCGTGGTCGTTCCCGGCTACGGATACGGCTATGGCGGCGGCTACCGGGGTGGATACCGTGGCGAGTACCGCCATGGCCATGGCCACGGGCATGGCCACTGGCGCCGTTGATCTGAGCTGAGCCGCGCTGAACCGACTCTTGCCGCCCCTTGGGGCGGCTTTTTCCGTGGCGCCTGCGCCAAGACCGGGCCGGGGATGGCCCGCATAATCCAGCCCGTTGGAAACCTGGAGTGTCCCCGCCGTGAAAACCGTCTATGTCCTCAATGGCCCGAACCTGAACCTGCTGGGCCTGCGTGAACCCGCCATCTATGGCTCCCAGACCCTGGCCGATGTGCGTGCGCTGTGCGAAGCCGCCTGCGCGCGCTACGGGCTGGCGCTGGAATTTCGCCAGAGCAACCACGAAGGCGAACTGGTGGACTGGGTCCACGAAGCCGGCCGCGTGCACGCCGAAGGCCGCCTGGCCGGCCTGATCTTCAACGCCGCCGCCTACACCCACACCAGCGTGGCCTTGCTGGATGCCGTCAAGGGCACGGGCGTGCCGCTGGTGGAGCTGCACATCAGCAACGTGCATGCGCGCGAGAGCTTCCGCCACCACTCCTACCTGTCGGCCGCCGCGCGCGCCGTGATGTGCGGCTTTGGCGTGGCCGGCTACGGCCTGGCCATTGACGCCGTGGCCCAGTGGTGAATACGCCCGCCGCCATTGAGCGCCTGCGCGCCCAGGCGCGGCGCCTGACCACGCCGCTGTCTGCCGCGCAGCCCGAAGACGGGCACATGGTCTGGCATGTCTGGGGCGAGGCACGCGCGGGCGAGCTGCCCATCGTCATGCTGCACGGCGGCAGCGGCAGCTGGACGCACTGGCTGCGCTGCATGGACGCGCTGCTGGCCCAGGGGCGCCAGCTGTGGATACCCGACCTGCCCGGCTTCGGCGATTCCGACGGCGTGCCGGGCGGCCAGGATGCCGACACCCTGGTCGAGCCGCTGCGCCAGGGCCTGCGGCAGCTGCTGGCCGATGACGGTGCGCCCGCCGCCCCGCTGTGCGATCTGGTCGGCTTCTCTTTTGGCGGCATGACGGCCGGCATGCTGGCCGCCGCCGACGGCACGCTGGCCCGGCGCCTGGTGCTGGCCGGGGCGCCCGGCATGGGCGTGGGCAAGGGCCTGGCCGTGCGGCTCAAGGGCTGGCGCCACCTGGCCACGCCCGAGGCGCAGGCCGTGGCCCACCGCTACAACCTGCAGGCGCTGATGCTGCATGACGCCGGCCTGATCGACGAGGACACGCTGGCCCTGCATGTGCTCAACGTGGAGCGTGACCGCCTTCCGCGCCGCCGCCTCTCGCACACCGATGTGCTGGCGCGTGCCCTGCAGGCCGTGGACGGCCCTGTATGGGCCATCTATGGCGAGCACGATGCGCTCTATCCGGGCCCGATGATGCAGGAGCTGGCCCAGGCCTTTGCACGCCATGCGCGCGACTTCCGCGGCCTGGCGCTGGTGCCCGGCGCGGGCCACTGGGTCATGCATGAGCGTCCCGATGCCTTTGTGGCGGCATTGGCCGCTGCGCTGGATGCCTGAGCGCATGCGGCCCATCGAGCTGCACGAGGTGCAGTGGACCGCCATGCGCGCCCAGGGCGCGGGCGGCCAGAACGTGAACAAGGTCTCCAGCGCCGTGCACCTGCGCTTTGACGTGCGCGCCTCGCGCCTGCCCGAGGCCGTGCAGCAGCGCCTGCTGGCCCTGCGCGACGGCCGCATCACCAACGAGGGCGTGGTCGTCATCAAGGCCCAGCAACACCGCACGCAGGAGCAGAACCTGCGCGCCGCGCTGCAGCGGCTCAACGTGCTGGTGGCCGCCGCCTATCCCGAGCCCATCCTGCGCCGCGCCACCCGGCCCACGCTGGGGTCGCAGCGGCGCCGCCTGGAAAGCAAGAGCCGGCACGGCGCCACCAAGGCCCTGCGCGGGCGCCCGCGCGACGATTGATTCGGATTGACCCGGCCAGCGCAACAATGTGTGCTGCCGCTGGCGGCTTGGCGCGGCGCCCGGGCGTCCCTACATTAGGGGAATGCAAGACTCCCACGCTCCCCACTCTCCCCAGGTTTCCTCCGCTGCCGGTGCCCGGCTGCCCGTGCTCTATGTCTCCCACGGCTCGCCCATGTTCGCGCTGGAGCCGGGTGAAACCGGCCCCGTGCTCGCGCAATGGGGCAGGGCGCTGCGCCAGGCCCACGGCCCGCTGCGCGGCGTGGTCGTCATGTCGCCGCACTGGATGTCGCACGGCGTGGAAGTCATGACCGGTGCCACTCCCTCCACCTGGCACGACTTTGGCGGCTTTCCGCCCGCACTCTACGAACTGCAGTACCCGGCCCCCGGCGCGCCCCAGCTGGCGCAGGAAGTCATGGACCGCCTGCAGGCCGCAGGCATTGCCTCCACCGCCAACGCGCAGCGGCCCTTCGACCACGGCGCCTGGGTGCCGCTGATGCATTTGCTGCCGGATGCCGACCTGCCCGTGGTGCAGCTGTCCCTGCCCGCCTCGGCCGGGCCGGCCGAAACCCATGCGCTGGGCGCAGCCCTGGCGGGCTTGCGCGATGAGGGCGTGCTCATCGTTGGCTCCGGCAGCATGACGCACAACCTGGGCGAATTCCGGGGCGGCACGGGCGAGGCCACGGTGCGGGTGGACGACGCCGTGCAGGCCCTGCACAGCCAGGATGGCCTGCAGGGCGACCATGCCGTCGGCGGCTCCAGCGCCTCCTCGCCCTACGTGCAGGACTTCAGCCGCTGGATCGAATCGCGCCTGCAGGCGCAGGACCTGCCCGCGCTGCTGGACTACCGCGCCCGCGCGCCTTCGGCCCGGCGCGCCCATCCCAGCGAGGAGCACTTCATGCCGCTGTACTTCGCGCTGGGCGCGGCCGGCGCGACAGCGCGACCACGGTATCTGAGCCGCGAAGTCATGTATTCCATCCTGGCCATGGATGCGATGGCCTTCGAGGACGCGCAGGCGGCATAACCTCCTGCTGCCGCGGACTTGGCGAGGCGCCACAATGGCGCGTTGCCCGGGACCACCCCGGTCCTGGAAATCGCTAAAAAACCAAGGAGTCCGTGATGATCGACCTGCCTCTGGTGGCGCTGGAGCGCCCCGCACAACCTGCACCGGGGCAGCAGCCCTGGCTGCTGGTGCTCATGCATGGCGTTGGCAGCAATGAGCAGGATCTGTTCGGCCTCGCATCGTTCGTGCCGCCGCAGTTCCACGTGCTCAGCCTGCGCGCTCCGTTTTCCATGGGTCCCTCAGCCCATGCCTGGTTCCAGTTCACGGTGGATGCCAACGGCACGCGCCACATCCACGCATCGCAGGAAGAGCACAGCCGCGCCCTGGTGGCCCAGACCGTGCAGCAGGCCGGAGCGCGGCTGGACATCCCTGCCCAGCGAACCGTGGCGGGCGGCTTCAGCCAGGGCGGCATCATGGCGCTCAGCCTGCTGCTGACCCAGCCCGCGCTGCTGCGCGCCGCCATGTGCTGGCACAGCCGCCTGCTGCCCGAGGCCTTGCCGCACCAGGCCCCTGACGCGGCCTTTGACGGCAAGTCGCTCTGGGTCAGCCACGGCACCTACGACAACGTCATTCCGCTGACCAGCGCCCACGCCATTCGCAGCCACGTGCAGCGCCTGCCGCTGCAGCTGAGCTACCACGAGTACCCCAGCATGCATGAGATCCGCCCCGACGAGCTGCAGGCCGCCATGGCCTGGCTCCAGGATCTGGGCACGCAGGGCTGAGACGGCCGCGTAAGCTGGGTAACGCGTTGTTGCCGGGCGCGCACGATGGCCTGCGCAGAGAGCGCGGCGGCTTATAAACACAAGGCAGGGGCCGGTGTCAGCAAAGCCGGGGAACCCTGGTTGTGCTTTGCTGTCGCACGTCCTGCGGCAACTGAGCTGCCAGCCCCCTGCCCAAGCCAAAGGACCCATCCATGCCAGAACGCGATCCCCAAGACTTCCGCCCCCGCGCCAGATCCTCCGGCCCATCGGCTTTCGGCATCGCCGCAGCGGTGCTGGCGGCTGCCGCCCTGGGGGGCGCGGCCTGGTGGTACTGGTGGCGTCCCGCCCCCGTGCCCGAGGCGCCGCCGGAAGTGGCGCAGGCGCCCGCCCAGTCCACCCAGCCCTCCGAACCTGAACCCGTCCCCGCGCCCGAGCTGACCGAGCCCCAGAACCCTGTCGATGCGCTGGAGCAACCCGCCTCCGGCCTGCCCGCGCTGCAGGACTCCGACGCCCATGTCACCCAGGCCCTCAACGGCCTGCTGGGCCGTGACAAGGCAGGCAGCTTTCTGCAGATGGACGGCTTTGTGCGCCGCGCCGTGGCCACCGTGGACAACCTGACCCGTTCCCAGGCCCCTGCACGGCTTTGGCCCGTGCACCCGGCGCCTCAGCGTTTCACGGTGGAGGGCGCGGCGGAGGCTGGAGAGGCGCAGGACATCGCCCCCGCCAACGCCGCACGCTACAAGGCCTTCGTGGCCTTTGCCGAGTCCATTCCCATGGACGGGGCCGTCAAGCTCTATGCCCGGCTGTACCCTCTGTTCCAGACTGCCTATGAAGACCTGGGCTATCCCAGCCGATATTTCAACGATCGCCTCATTGCCGTCATAGACCACCTGCGCGCCGCGCCCGAGCCTGCTGGCCCGGTGCAAGTACGGCTGACCAAGGTGGAGGGCGAGGTGCCCTCCATCCAGCCCTGGGTGCGCTACGAATACGCTGACCCTGAGCTGCAGGCCCTGTCCAGCGGACAGAAGATGCTGGTGCGCGTGGGCCTGGACAACGAGCGCCGCCTCAAGGCCGTGCTGGGCGAGCTGCGCCGCCGCATCGCCACCGGCGAGATGGCCAAGCCTGCGGGCTGAGGCCAGCCTCCTGCCACCTCAGCCTGCGGCCGGCAGGGGCAGGGCGGTCTTGTACCGCACCTGCTTGAGCGTGAAGCTGGAGCGGATCTTCTCTATGCCGGGAATGGGCGTGAGCTGCTCCACGATGAAGCGCTCCAGCGCGCCGATGTCGGCCAGCGCCACGCGGATCAGGTAGTCGGCGTCGCCGCTCATCAGGTAGCACTCCATGACCTCGTCGTGCTCGGCAATGCGGCGCTCGAAGTCGGCCAGCGATTCCTTGGCCTGCGACTTGAGGCTGATGTTGATGAACACATTCAGCCCCAGCCCCAGCGCCGACGCATTGGCCAGCGCCACATAGCGCGCGATCACGCCGGCCTTCTCCAGTGCCTTGACGCGCGCCAGGCATGGCGAGGGCGACAGATGCACGCGCCGCGCCAGTTCCACGTTGGACAGCGAGCCGTCCGTTTGCAACTCGGCCAGAATGCGCAAGTCGATGGTGTCCAGTTTCATGTGCCGGATTTTATGTAGATACCGGCATGAAATGCTGGAATATGGCGTTTTCCTTATCCATGAACGGCTGCTCATGCCGGCCTGCCAGTCCTAAAGTGGCGGGCATGAACGCACCCACGCCACTGGCCGCGCTGGCCGATATCGATACCGATCCCCAGGAAACCGCCGAATGGCGCGAGGCCTTTCTGGCCCTGGTCGCCACAGAAGGTCCGCAGCGAGCGCGCTTCGTGCTGGAAGAGCTGGCGCGCATGGCGCGCGAGCAGCGCCTGGGCTGGCAGCCCGACCTGAATACGCCCTATGTGAACAGCGTGGCGGCGCAGCAGCAGCCGGTGTTTCCGGGCGACCTGGCCATCGAGGAGCGGCTGGCGTCCATCATGCGCTGGAACGCGCTGGCCATGGTGGTGCGCGCCAACCAAGCCTATGGCGAGCTGGGCGGCCATATTGCCAGCTATGCCAGCGCGGCCGACCTGTTCGAGACCGGGTTCAACCATTTCTTCCATGCCCGGGAGGGACTTGCGCCGGGCCAGCACCGGGGCGACCTGGTGTTCTTCCAGCCGCACAGCGCGCCCGGCGTGTATGCGCGAGCCTTCCTGGAAGGGCGGCTGACCGAGCAGGACCTGCAGCACTACCGCCAGGAGATCAGCGCGCCGGCCGCTGGCGCGCAAGGCCTGTCCAGCTATCCCCATCCCTGGCTGATGCCCGATTTCTGGCAGTTCCCGACGGGCTCCATGGGCATTGGCCCCATCAGCAGCATCTACCACGCGCGCTTCATGCGCTATCTCACGCACCGCCGCCTGCTGGACTGCCAGGAGCGCAAGGTCTGGGGCGTGTTTGGCGACGGCGAGATGGACGAGCCCGAAAGCATGAGCGCCCTCACGCTGGCCGCGCGCGAAGGGCTGGACAACCTGGTCTGGGTGGTCAACTGCAATCTGCAGCGTCTGGACGGCCCGGTGCGCGGCAACGGCCGCATCGTCGATGAGCTGGAGCGGCTGTTTGCCGGCGCGGGCTGGAACGTGGTCAAGCTGCTGTGGGGCAGCGACTGGGACGGGCTGTTTGCGCGCGACCTCACCGGCACGCTGGCACGCACGCTGGGCGGCACGGTGGACGGGCAGATGCAGACCTTCGCTGCCAAGGACGGACGCTACAACCGCGAGCATTTCTTCGGACAGAACCCCGAGCTCGCCGCCCTGGCCCAGGGCCTGACGGACGAGCAGATCGACCGCTTGAAGCGCGGCGGCCATGACCTGGTGAAGATCCATGCGGCCTATGCAGCGGCTGCCGCCCATCGCGGCCAGCCCACGGTGATCCTTGCCCATACCAAGAAGGGCTACGGCATGGGCTCGGCCGGGCAGGGCAAGATGACCACGCACAGCCAGAAAAAGCTGGACGAGTCCGACCTGATCGAGTTCCGCAACCGCTTCAACCTGCCACTCAGTGACGAGCAGGCCAAGGGCCTGGCCTTCCACCGGCCCGCCGATGACAGCGCCGAGATGCAGTACCTGCGCGATCGCCGCACGGCCCTGGGCGGCGCACTGCCGCGCCGTGAAACGGTGTGCGACCGCGTGCCCGTTCCAGCGCTGGACCAGTACGCGCAGTTCGCGCTGGCGCCTGCCGGCAAGGAGATGAGCACCACCATGGCCTTCGTGCGCATGCTGGGCGGCCTGCTCAAGGACGCGCAGCTGGGGCCGCGCATCGTGCCCATCGTGGCGGACGAGGCGCGCACCTTCGGCATGGCCAACCTGTTCAAGCAGGTGGGCATCTACAGCAGCCTGGGGCAGCGCTACGCGCCCGAAGACATCGGCTCGGTGCTGTCCTACCGCGAGGCGCTGGACGGCCAGATCCTGGAGGAGGGCATCAGCGAGGCCGGCGCCATCGCCAGCTGGACGGCGGCGGCCACCAGCTACAGCGTGCACGGCCTGGCCATGCTGCCGTTCTACATCTACTACTCCATGTTCGGCTTCCAGCGCGTGGGCGACGCCATCTGGGCGGCGGCCGACCAGCGGGCGCGCGGCTTTCTGCTGGGCGCCACCTCGGGCCGCACCACGCTGGGCGGAGAAGGCCTGCAGCACCAGGACGGCTCCAGCCATCTGGTGGCGGCCACCATTCCCAACTGCAAGGCCTGGGACCCCGCGCATGCGGGCGAGCTGGCCGTGATCCTGGACGCCGGCATGCGCGAGATGCTGGTCGAGCAGCGCGACGTTTTCTACTACATCACCCTGATGAACGAGAACTACGCCCAGCCCGACCTGCCACCGGGCGCGGCCGAAGGCGTGCTGCGTGGCGGTTATGTGTTCGGCCGCTTTGGCGATGCGGACCGTGCCACGCAGCACGTCACCTTGCTGGGATCGGGTGCCATCCTCACCGAAGTGCTCAAGGCCGCCGAGCAATTGGCCAGCGAGGGCATGGCCGCCACCGTGGTCAGCGTGACCAGCTGGAGCGAACTGGCGCGCGATGGCGTGGCCTGCGAGCAGCGCATGCTGGCAGGTGAGGCACCTGGCCAGCCCTGGATCGCCCAACTGCTGGACGGCACGCAGGGCCCGGTGATTGCTGCCACCGACTATGTGCGCGCCGTGCCCGAGACCGTGCGCGCCTTCCTGCCCGCAGGCAGGCGATTCCTCACCCTGGGCACGGACGGCTTTGGCCGAAGTGACACGCGTGCCGCGTTGCGCGGCCACTTTGGCGTGGACGCGCACAGCGTGGCGCAGGCGGCGCGCCGCTGCAGCCAGGCGGCCTGAGCCCGGCGGGCGAGCCGCCACCCCATACACTGACGGATACACCGACGGTGAAATCAGCGGCCCCTTGCGGGCCGCTTTTTCGTGTGCGCCCGAGGCGGCTGCGCGCGCTTTTTCCCTGTATTGATTAAGCCCGCGTTAAATGCGCTATTGGCTTATCGTTTTCGTCGGCTTGCATGGAAAAAATAGGTAGATACCACTAGAATTCGTATATATAAGAAGATATTGCGCAAAGATATGATCATTTGCTGCAATGGCTGCAGGCGTTGGGTTGAATATCTCGTCAATATCCGTTTTTGCCTCTTTCAATAATAATTCATTTCAGTGGATCGAAGACGATGAAACTCTCGCTCAAGCAAGGCCTGCTTTGCGTGGCCGCGCTGTCGGCCGCCGCCTGGCAACTGGCCATTTCGGCGCCGGCGCCCGGAGTGGACCATGCGCAAATGCCACAAATCATTGATGACCTGCCTGCCGATTACGCGGCGGACCTGACGGCGGAGCAAAGAACCCTGGTCGATCGCGGCCGATATATCGCACGCCTGGGAGATTGCGTTGCCTGCCACACCGGCAATAAATCCCAGCCCATGGGTGGTGGGCTGGCGCTGGAGACGCCATTCGGCAAGATCTATTCCACCAATATCTCGCCCGACGCCGATACGGGCATGGGCAAATACAGCTTCGAGCAGTTCGACCGCGCCATGCGCAAGGGCGTCGCGGCCGATGGCCGCAACCTGTACCCGGCCATGCCCTATCCCTCCTACGCCAAGATGACGGCCGAGGACATGCAGGCCCTGTACGCCTATCTGTTGCAGGGCGTGGCGCCCGTGAAGGCGGCCAACAAGGAGTCCGACCTGGGCTTTCCCTTCAACCAGCGCTGGGGCCTGGCGCTGTGGAACTGGGTGTTTCTGGATGACACGCCCTTCCAGCCCCAGCCGCAGCAAACTGCCCAGTGGAACCGGGGTGCCTACCTGGTGCAGGGCCTGGGCCACTGCGGCGCCTGCCATACGCCGCGCGGCGTTGGCTTCCAGGAAAAGACCATGACCGGCGAGGGCGGCAAGGGCGAGTATTTCCTGGCCGGCGAGACCGTGGAGAACTGGCGCGCGCTGAGCCTGCGCAATCTGTGGACACCCGAGGAAACCGCCCAGTTGCTCAAGACCGGGCGCAACAGCCACGGCACGGTCTCCGGCAACATGGTCGACGTGGTGCAGCACAGCACGCAGTACATGAGCGATGCGGACCTGCTGGCCATTGGCACTTATCTGAAGTCGCTGCCCGCAGGCAAGAGCGATCTGCCCATGCAGGTGGCCCAGGGGCCGGGGCCGGTCATCGCCCCGCATCCGGCGTCGCAGGCTTCCGTGCATGCGCCGTCCGCCACGCCGGCAGTGTCTTCCGATGTGCCTGCCGATCTCTACGCCAGCCGTGGCGGCCTGGGCTATCTGCAGTTCTGCGCCGACTGCCACCGTGCCGATGGCGGTGGCGTGAAGGACGTGTTCCCGCCACTGGCCGGCAATTTCTCGCTGCAGTCGCAGGACCCGTCCACGCTGATCCATCTGATGCTGGTGGGCTGGAAGGCGCCCGTCACGCAAAGCCATGCGCGGCCGCTGACCATGCCGGCCTTCGCACAGCTCAAGGATGCGGAGATTGCCGACATCCTCAACTTCGCCCGCAAGAGCTGGGGCCGTGCCGATGCGCGCGAGATCCATGCCAAGGAGGTGCAATCCATGCGCAAGCAGCTCGACGCCAAGGGCGAAAGCGCGCGCCCCTTCGAGACGCCGCGCCTGGCCGCCATGCTGGACGAATCCAACGCGAAGCAACTGGTCTACGGCGCCCGCCTGAACATAGAGACGCGTGACCTGCTGCCCAGGAATGTGGGCAATGCGCTGAACTGCGCCAGCTGCCACCTGAACGCGGGCACGGTGGCCGATGGTTCGCCATATATCGGTGTCTCGGCCTTCTTCCCCGGCTATGCGCCGCGCGCGGGCCGCGTCATCACGCTGGAGGACCGCATCAATGGCTGCTTCCTGCGCTCCATGAACGGCAAGCCTCTGCCGCTGGAGTCCGACGAGATCAAGGCCATGGTGGCCTACTTCGACTGGATGCGCCGCGAAACCAAACCCGAAGACAAGGTCGAAGGCCGGGGCGTGGGCAAGATCAGCCAGTCCATCGTGCCCAACGTGGACAACGGCAAGAAGGTCTATGCGGCCCAGTGCGCGGTCTGCCATGGCGGCGAGGGCGAGGGCGTGAAGAACGCCAAGGGCCAGTGGGTCTATCCGCCGCTGTGGGGTGACGAGTCCTTCAACATCGGCGCGGGCATGGCGCGCACCTACACGGCAGCGGCCTTCGTCAAGCGCAACATGCCCATCGCCTTCCATGGCAACTTCCCGCTGGGCCAGGGCGGCCTCAGCGACCAGGAGGCCGTGGACGTGGCCGAGTACTTCAGCCACCAGCCGCGCCCGGACTTTGCCAACAAGCACAAGGACTGGCCCAAGGACAAGAAGCCGGCCGATGCGCGGTACTGAGGTGCTGAGGTACTGATGGAATCCTGAAAACACAAGGCCCGGCGCTGGGCCCGCGCCACCCGGCGCCATCAACCGTGGCGCAGGCAAAAGTGTGATGCGCTGGCGGTGCGGGTTCCCGCGTTGGGCGGTGCCAACTCGCGCGCCACGGTGGCCGCGAAGCTGGCCAGGCTGGCCGTGCGCAGCGCGATGAAGGGCACGCCATGCCGCTCGCTGAGGCGCTTGAGGTTGACCACGGAATCATGGTCCACGCAGTCCACGGGGAACACCACCAGGTCGACGCGGGGCAGCTGCGCGGCCAGCAGGCCCTTGCGCGTTTCCAGTCCGCCGTCGTGGTGCAGGAATTCGCCGCCATGGCGTTGCACATGGTCGCGTATGGCAGGGGTGGAGCTGGGGCGCCCGCCCACGTAGAGCAGCTTGCGGCCCTGCAGCGCCTGCTGCTGCGCGGCATCAGGGGCCTGGGGCTGGGTGGCGGCGCGATGCAGTTCCTTTTCGGCGGCGGCCAGTTCCTCGGCTAGCCATTGCACGCGCTGCTGCAATTGCTCGGCCATCTGCTGCAGGCGGCCAGCCTCGGCCCAGGCCTGTTCGGCAGCGCGTTCTGCACGCTCGCGCTGTTCGGTGTGCATCCCGACCAGGGCGCCCGCATCGGCGGGGCGGGTCTCGCCGCCACGGGCTGTCCCTGCCCTGAGTTGCGACAGGCGGGCTTCGAAGTCCAGGGACTGCTGGCGCAGCTGGCCGGCCAGCGCATCACGTTCGAGCTGGGATTGGTGGTGGCGCTGGCGTTCGCGTTCCAGCTTGTCCTGCAGTTCCAGGTTTTCCTTTTCCAGTGCCACGAAGCGCTTGAGTTCATGCCGGTTGGCCGATCCCATCAGGTGCGACAGCATGTGCACCTCGCCAAAGGCCATTTGCCGCAGCGCAAAGCTGGTGCACTTGTGCGTGAGCAGGGCCCAGTAGGCGCCCGGAATCTCGCCCTGCTGCCAGGCCTGCTTCCACGCGGCCTCCAGTGCAGCCTCGTCCTGGGCGGCGGCAAAGCCCTTGATCACGGCGGCATGGCGCTGGTCCAGCGCCTTGTGGATGGCCTTGGACAGGTCGCCGTTCTCATGCGCCAGGCCCACGGCCTGGTGGTGCAGTTCCAGGTCGGTCTTGCCCTTGATATCCATGTGCCGGCCCATCAGCTTGCGCAGCTCGGCCGGGCTCAGGCAGGTGCCTATCACCGAGCAGTGCAGATGCGTGTCCAGCTGGTAGAGCCGGGTGCGCGCCTGGGCGTGCGCTGCGCCGCCATGCTCTTCGCGGACATGGTCGTGCCCGCAGCACTGGCCGTCCCCGGACTGCAACGCGCCGGCCGACACGGCGGCGCCCAGGGCGGCCATGCCGCCTGCGCTGAGTTTGAAGGGGGGCGTCAACATCGGAAGGCCTCTCATGGAAGGGCTGGTGCAGTTCGTAATATACGATGAAGCATAGCGAGGCGTGTGCCAGAGGTTCACATAGTTGACTGCCGTTGGCCGATGGAGTGTGGGCGCGCGGCGCGCTCAGGCCACGCGCTGCAAAAGTACGGGCACGGAAGACGCCAGCAGCGCCACGCCGGACAGGCACAGCAGGCCCAGCACGATCTGCCGGAACCGTGCCTCGCTGATACCGATATAGAGCCTGGAGCCCAGCAGCGATGGAATGAGCATGGCCGGCGCCACGATGGCGAACAGCGGCAGCATGCTGCGCGTGACCATGCCGGTGCCCAGGTAGGTGGCCATGGTCACGGCCAGCATGGACAGGTTGAAGTTCTGGATGACGGAGCGCTGCTCATCCTTGGGGTAGCCGCGCAGCGTGCACCACAGCGTGGGCAGCGTGCCCGTGAAGCCGCCCAGTCCGCCCATCACGCCGCCCGCCAGGCCCACGGCGCCGTCTGCCACCCGGCCGCCGCGCGCCAGCCTGGGCAGCCGGGCCGACAGCAGCATCACTGGGCACCACAGCACCAGCATGCCGCCCAGCAGGGCCTTGAACCAGGCCATGTCCAGGTGCGGCAGCAGCAAGACGCCCAGCGGAATGCCGGCAAGACCGCCCAGGATGAAGGGCAGCAGCTTTGCCAGCGCAAACCCGCGCCGCACGGTGATGGCCGACAGCACCTGGCCCAGCAGCGAGCCGAAGACGGTGAGCACGGCCGCATCGCGCGGCTCCAGCACCCATGCCCAGAACGACATGGCCACCATGCCGAAGGCAAAGCCCGACAGGCCCTGCACGAATCCGGCCGCCGCCGCGCCCAGCGCGATGATGAAAAACATGCCATCCATGGTCTGCCTGGTCCTTTCGTTTTGGGTGTGCAAGACGCCGGAATTCTGGAACGCATGCATAAGCAGAAATTCGTTTGTTTTTATTGTTCAATATGGTTTTGCTTATGACGCGCCACACCTGAATCCATGCCGCAAAACCGCACTGCATCGACCGCTGCCCAACTGGCCCACCGCATGGCCACGCGCCTGAAGATGAAGCATTTGCTGCTGCTGCGCTCCATCAGCGAGCTGGGCACGCTGACCCGCGTGGCCGAGCGCATGGCCACCAGCCAGCCCGCCGTGACCCAGGCCCTGGCCGAGCTGGAGTCATTGTTCGGCGCGCCGCTGTTCCTGCGTTCTGCGCGCGGCATGGAGCCTACGGAGCTGGGCGCGCTGGTGCTGGCGCGCGCCCGGGGCATGCTGGCCGATCTGGACCATTGGGCCCACGACATCGAGGCCGTGGGGCAGCAGCGTGCGGCGCACCTGCAGGTGGGTGTCATCCCCTTTCTGCCGGCGCGCATGCTGGCCGATGCCATCGGCAGGACGCGGCCGCAAGGCCGGCGCATCACGGTCACGCTGCATGAGGACACCAGCGACCGCCTGCTGCAAAAGTTGCGCGCACATGAGCTGGACTGCGTGATTGGCCGCGCCTCGGCCGTGCTGGACATGAGCGGCATACGGCACAGCGTGCTTTATGAGCAGGAGCCACGCCTGATCGCCCACCGCAGCCTGGCCACGCGGCTGGGGCGCCGACCTCTGCAGTGGGCCGAACTCACGGGGCTTGACTGGGTGCTGGGCCAGCGCCGCACGCCCATGCGCGAGCAGATCACCGACTTTTTTCTGCGCGCGGGCGTGGAGCCGCCGCCGCCGTTTGTGGAAACGCTCTCGGCCAAGGTGATCGGCGAACTGGTGGCGGCCAATGAGCGGGCCGTGTCCATCGTGCCGGCCGACATTGCCGAGGAACTGGTGCGCATCGCGGGCGTGGGCATCGTGCGCCACCGTTTTGGCTGGACCCTGCCACCCATCACCCTGTTCGAGCGCAAGGCGGGCGGGCAGTACGAGGAGCAGCGCCTGTTCGCCCAGGCGCTGAAGGAGGTTTGCTCCGATCAGGATTGACTGGTGGCCGGCTTGAAGAGCGCAGCCAGCAGCGGCGCCAGCGTGGGAAATTCCAGGGCAAAGCGGGCGCGGTCCACGAAGAAGGCCTCGCAGGCCACGGCGAAGAATTCGGCGGGCGCCGTGGCGCCATAGCCGTCCAGCCAGGGCCATTCGCCACCAAAGCGTTCGGCGATGGTGATCTGCTCACGAAAGGCGTCGTAGGCCGGCGCCCAGGCGGCCTGCCATATCTCGCGGGCCTGGCGCGCGGAGCCGCTGCCCATGAAACCGGGCGGCAGGGGCGGGCAGCCGTCGGCACCGCCGTTGCGCATGTCGATCTTGTGGGCAAATTCATGGATCACCACGTTGGCGGGCTGGCCGCCGTGGCCATGGTGGCTGGCATGCGACCCGCGGCCTGCGCCAATGGCCTGCCAGCTCAGCATGACGGGGCCGCCATGCATGGCCTCGCCCATGATCACTTCGTCGTAGTCGTGGATGACGCCGGCCTCGTCCATGCTCTGGCGCCGCGCCACGGCATCGCCCGGGTGCACCACGATGCCGACAAAGTCGTCATACCAGGACAGCGCGCCCTGCGGCTCGCCCCAGTGCAGCAGGGGCAGGCAGGCCTGGGCGGCAATCTCCAGCGCCATGGCATCGCTCACTTGCAGGCCGTGGGCGCCGTGGAAGCGCTTGCGCTGCAGGAAGACGGCGGCCAGGGCGCGCAGCTTGGATTGCTCCTCCAGCGTCAGCGACGCGAGAAAAGGGTAGGCGGCCAGCGTGGACAGCCACAGCGGCGCAGGAATCTCGGGCACCGGCGACACCGTGGAGCGTGCGCGGCGGCCCAGTCTGCGGACCCAGCGGCCCAGGTGTTGCCAAAGGCTCATGGCGGGCTGGCCTGTTCAAGAACATCGGACAGCGGCAGGCGCTGCAGGCCCATGCCGCGCTCCCAGCGCAGCACCTCGGCGCGGGGCACGGGCGCCGCCAGATCCCAGTCGCTGAGAACGATGCGCCGCAGGCCATCGCCCAGGTCATGGTCGGCCGGGCGGTGCGTGTGGCCGTGGATCAGGGTGGCGGCACCTGCGGCATGCAGCCAGCTGCGCGTGGCCTGCGCGTCAAGGTCGGCATAGGTGGGCATGGCGGCGCCATGGCCGTCCGATTCCCGCTTGCGCGATTCGCTCTCCTGCCGAATGCCGCGTGCCTGGTCGCGGCGCACCTGCAGCGGCTGGGCCAGGAAGCCGGCCTGCCAGGCCGCCGAGCGGGCCATGGCGCGAAAGCGCTGGTAGTCCACATCGTCCAGGCACAGGGCATCGCCATGGCTGAGCAGGATGCGCTGGTCGCCGCAGTCAAGCACGGTGGGATCGGTCAGCGTGGTCGTGCCGCACAGCGCATCGAACTGCGCGCCGGTCAGGAAGTCGCGGTTGCCCTGCATGAAGAACAGCGGCGTGCGGGTGGCTGCCGCGCGCATGGCGGTGGCGCATTCGGCCTCGAAGCTGCCCGGCTCCAGCAGGGCGTCGTCACCGACCCAGACCTCGAACAGGTCGCCCAGCAGAAAGACGGCATCGGCCCGCGTGGCGGCCAGGTAGTTCCGGAAGGCCTGCACGGTGGCGGGCTCGCTGACCTGCAGGTGCAGGTCCGAGATGAACTCCAGCGTGCGCCAGCCCGCAGGCAGTGTCCACTCGGCCGCAATGGGCGGCTCGGGAAGAGGGCGGGGCGCGGCGGTCTGGGCCATGGGACGGGGCACCCGGCAAGGGCGCTGCATGAAGGGCTGTAGGAGCCTTGGGACGGCTCTGAAGCGGGTCTGTTGTCCATGCGCACGGCCTGGTGCCATGCGCATGGACAACAGGGCGGCCGGACCCGAAAGGGCACGGCCGCCTCGTGTGCGCAAGCGCCTGATTACAGGGCCACGGCCTTTTCGATGATCACGTCATCCTTGGGCACGTCCTGGTGGCCGCCGTTGCGGCCGGTCTTCACGCCACGCAGCTTGTCCACGATCTCGGTGCCCTTGATCACCTTGCCGAACACGGCATAGCCCCAGCCCTGTGCGCTGGGCGAGGTGTGGTTCAGGAAGCCGTTGTCGGCCACGTTGATGAAGAACTGGGCGGTGGCCGAGTGCGGGTCGCCGGTACGGGCCATGGCCAGGGTGTACTTATCGTTCTTCAGGCCGTTCTTGGCCTCGTTCTCGATGGGAGCGTCCGTTTCCTTTTGCTTCATGCCGGGCTCGAAGCCGCCGCCCTGGATCATGAAGCCATCGATGATGCGATGGAAGATGGTGTTGTTGTAGTGGCCCTTGTTCACATAGGCCAGGAAGTTCTCTGCGCTCTTCGGGGCCTTGGCGGCGTCGAGTTCGATGGTGATGACGCCGTGGCCGGCGATGTGGAGTTCGACTTGGGGATTGCTCATGGCGATTCCTTGTTGGATGGAGGGGAAGGGCGTGCCACGCAAGGCGCGGCGCGCGGTTTACTTGACTTCGGTGGCCGAGAGGATGGTCACCGGCTTGGTGGGTACATTCTGGTGCATGCCCTGGTTGCCCGTGGCCACCGTGCGGATTTTGTCCACCACATCCATGCCCTGGACCACGCGGCCGAAGACGGCGTAGCCATGTCCGTCAGGCTTGGGCGCGTTGAGCATGTCGTTGTTCACCACGTTGATGAAGAACTGCGAGGTGGCCGAGTTGGGATTGCCCGTGCGCGCCATGGCGATGGTGCCCCGGTCATTCTTGAGGCCGTTGTCCGCCTCCAGCGGAATCGGTGCGCGCGTGGGCTTTTCCTTGAGGCTGGCATCCATGCCGCCGCCCTGGATCATGAAGCCGTCCATCACGCGGTGGAACACCGTGCCGTCATAGTGCTTGTCGCGCACGTACTGCATGAAGTTGGCCACGGTCTTGGGAGCCTTGGCCTCGTTCAGCTCCAGCACGATGTCGCCCATGCTGGTCTTGATCTGCACCTTGGGCGTGGCGTTCTGCGCCATGGCGGGCAGGGCGGTGAAAAGGGAAGCGGCCAGGGCCATGCCGGCCAGGGAAAGCGACGCAATGCGGCGTGTGGTCATGCGAATCTCCTGTGAAAGCCAAAGGGCTGGGGGATGGAGTGGGGAAAACCGGGCAGGTTCCTGCGGGTGCGCGCCAGGCATGGCAAGACCCGATCGACCGCCGCGCGCGCTGGCGCAAGGGCTGCGCGCGTGGGCCGGGGGCCTACTTGGCGGCGGTGACGGGCGCCAGCAGGTCGCGCAGCAGCTTGAGCTTGGGGCGCACGCTGGCCGCGCGGCCATCCAGGCCTTGCGCCTTGGAGTAGGCCTCGTAGGCCAGGCGGGCATGGATGTCGCCCAGGTTCTCGTAGGCGACGCCGTAGTTGGGGTTGTTGCGCACGGCGGATTCGAGCGCGGAGCGCGCCTTGTCGAGCTGGTTCTGGCCGGCATAGATGACCGCCAGATTGTTGTAGGGCTCGGGCAGCTCGGGATAGTCCTCGATGAGCTGGTTCAGCGCGGCGATGGCCTCGTCCGTCTTGCCGCTGTCGGTCAGTGCAACCGCCTTGAGAAAGCGCATCTGCGGGTCGCGTGCGTTCTTGGCCAGATAGGCATCGGCGCGTGCCAGCGCCTGGGTGCTCTTGCCGTTGCGCAGCAACTGATTCACTTCCGTATAGTCGTCGGCGTGGGCGTGGCCTGTTGCGAGCAGGGCCGCCAGTGCCGCGAGGCGCAGGGCGGAGCGAAACGAGTTGCGTAGAGGCATGTAGGTGCTTTCGGGGCCTCGGGGGAATGCCCCGCGGCGCGGGCTTATACTGCAGTCAATTGTAGCTGAGGGGTGTGCTGGGTCACACGGGCTCTGCGCCTGCCGCTCCTGCTCCCTGCTGAGCATGCCTGCATCGGCGCCAAGGGTCCGGCGGCGCGTGGGACGCGCCCCCTGCAGCGACCCTTTCTCCCCTGATAAACATCCATGAGTTTGCGTATCTACAACACGCTGTCGCGTGCATTGGAAGCGTTTTCGCCAATCGAACCGGGCCATGTGCGCATGTATGTGTGCGGCATGACTGTGTACGACCTGTGTCACCTGGGACACGCACGCTCCATGGTCGCTTTCGATGTGGTGCAGCGCTGGCTGCGTGCCAGCGGCCATCGCGTGACCTATGTGCGCAACATCACAGACATCGATGACAAGATCATCCGTCGCGCCGTCGAGAACGGCGAGACCATCCGCTCGCTGACCGACCGCATGATCGACGCCCTGCACCAGGACGCCGACGCCCTGGGCATCGAGCGCCCCACGCATGAGCCGCGCGCCACCGAATACGTGCCGCAGATGCTGTCCATGATCGGCCGCCTGCAGGACAAGGGCCTGGCCTATCAGGGCACGGATGGCGACGTGAACTTCGCCGTGCGCAAATTCCCCGGCTACGGCAAGCTGTCGGGCAAGTCGCTGGACGAATTGCAGGCCGGCGAACGCGTGGCCGTGCAGGACGGCAAGCAGGATCCGCTGGACTTCGTGCTGTGGAAAAGCGCCAAGCCCGCCGAGCCGGAAGAGGTCAAGTGGGCCAGCCCCTGGGGCGTGGGCCGTCCCGGCTGGCACATCGAGTGCTCGGCCATGGGCTGCGAGATGCTGGGCGAGAGCTTCGACATCCACGGCGGCGGCGCCGACCTGCAGTTCCCGCACCACGAAAACGAGATCGCCCAGAGCGAAGGCGCGACCGGCAAGCCGTTCTCGCAGGTCTGGATGCACAACGGCTTCATCAACGTGGACAACGAGAAGATGTCCAAGTCGCTGGGCAATTTCTTCACCATCCGCGACGTGCTCAAGCAGTACGACGCCGAGACCGTGCGCTTCTTCGTCGTGCGCAGCCACTACCGCAGCCCGCTGAACTACAGCGACGTGCACCTGAACGACGCACGCGGCGCGCTCAAGCGCCTGTACACGGCGCTGAGCCTGGTCGCGCCTGCCGAGGTTGCCATCGACTGGAATCATCCCGCTGCCGCACGCTTCAAGGCGGCCATGGACGAGGACTTCGGCACGCCCGAGGCCGTGGCCGTGCTGTTCGAGCTGGCTGCCGAAGTCAACCGCAGCAAGAGTGCCGAGACGGCGGGCCTGCTCAAGGCATTGGCCGGCTGCCTGGGGCTGCTGCAGGGCGACCCGCAGGCCTTCCTGCAGGCGGGCACTTCGGAGATGGATGCCGGCGCCATCGAGGCGCAGATTGCCGCACGCGCAGCCGCCAAGGCGGCCAAGGATTGGGCCGAGGCCGACCGCATCCGCAAGGCGCTGCTGGAACAGGGCATCGTGCTCAAGGACTCCCCCGCAGGCACGACCTGGGAGGCAGCCGCAAAGGGCTGATCCGTATGCCTTGCCAGATGTGCCGCGCCAGGTGCGGGGAGGTGCTTTGATGGCCTCCGCCAAACCCCTGGACACCATGGATTTCGAGCAATTGCCGTTGGTGGCCGATCTGCCCGTGCCCGAACAGCAACCGGCCCCGCTGCCGATGGTGACGCTGGGCGCGCGCGCAGGTTCGGCGCCTGCGGCCGCCGCTGCCGCTGCCTCCGCTCCCAAGGCCAAGATATCCCTGCCCGCACCGCCCGAGGGCGCCCCGGCCTACTGGGCCGAGGCCTGCCGCCAGCTGGTGCGGCGCGATCGCGTGATGAAGCGCCTGATCCCGCGCTTTGCCCACCTGGCCTTGCAGCCCGGCGGCGATGCCTTCGCCACGCTGGCGCGCTCCATCGTGGGCCAGCAGATCTCGATGAAGGCTGCCCAGACGCTGTGGAACAAGTTCGCGCGCCTGCCCGCCCGCATGGCGCCTGACCTGGTGCTCAAGCTCAAGGTGGACGACATGCGCGCCGTGGGCCTGTCTGCCCGCAAGGTGGACTACCTGGTGGACCTGGCCATGCACTTCACCGAGCACCGCCTGCACCAGGACGACTGGCAGGGCATGAGTGACGAAGCCATCGTGGCCGAACTCATGTCCATCCGAGGCGTGGGCCGCTGGACCGCCGAGATGTTCCTCATCTTCTACCTGCAGCGGCCCAATGTGCTGCCGCTGGACGATGCAGGCCTGATCTCGGGCATCAGCCAGAACTATTTTTCAGGCGACCCCGTCAGCCGCAGCGAGGCGCGTGAGGTTGCCGAGGCCTGGAAGCCGTGGTGCACCGTGGCGACTTGGTATATTTGGCGCTCGCTCGAACCGCAGCCTGCAGCCTGAAGACAAACCGATCACACCCGATCAACCCCCGTTTTCCGGCCGGAACGCATGCACCGTGCCTGGCTGGGACAAGGAGAAACAAGTTGGCGAAAAAGAACTTTCTGGATTTTGAGCAGCCCATCGCCGAGCTCGAATCCAAAATCGAGGAACTGCGCTACGTGCAGACCGAAAGCGCAGTCGATATCTCGGAAGAGATCGAGCAGCTCAGCAAAAAAAGCCTGCAGCTGACCAAGGACATCTACAGCGACCTCTCGCCCTGGCAGATCACCAAGATCGCGCGCCATACCGAGCGTCCCTACACGCTGGACTATGTGCGCGACTGCTTCACCGACTTCATCGAGATGCACGGCGACCGGCACTTTGCCGACGACCAGTCCATCGTGGGCGGGCTGGCGCGCTTCAATGGCATTTCCTGCATGGTCATCGGCCACCAGAAGGGCCGCGACACCAAGGAGCGCACGCTGCGCAACTTCGGCATGACGCGCCCCGAGGGCTACCGCAAGGCCCTGCGCCTCATGAAGACGGCCGAAAAGTTCGGCCTGCCGGTCTTCACCTTCGTGGACACGCCTGGCGCCTTCCCCGGCATCGAAGCCGAAGAGCGCGGCCAGTCCGAAGCCATCGGCCGCAACATCTACGAAATGGCCCAGCTGCAGACCCCCATCATCACCACCGTCATCGGTGAAGGTGGATCGGGCGGCGCCCTGGCCATTGCCGTCGCCGACCAGGTGTTGATGCTGCAATACGCCGTCTACTCCGTGATCAGCCCGGAAGGCTGCGCCTCCATCCTCTGGAAGACCGGCGAAAAGGCCCAGGACGCGGCCGATGCCATGGGCATCACGGCTCACCGCCTCAAGGCCCTGGGCCTGGTGGACAAGATCGTCAATGAGCCCGTGGGCGGCGCCCACCGCGACCCCAAGCAAATGGCCGCCTTCCTCAAGCGCGCGCTGGGCGATGCCTATCGCCAGCTGGCGGACCTCAAGCCCAAGGAACTGCAGGACCGCCGTTACGAGCGCCTGCAAAGCTACGGACGCTTCGCCGATACCAAGGCCGACAACCGCTGAAGGTCTGCGCCACGCTCTGGCACACTGAACGGCTCCCCCTGGGAGCCGTTTGCTTTTTGCGCCAATCCCTGGCCCGCGTCCTGATACCTCTGATCCAAGCCTGTGGAAATTCCGATCACCGACCCACTGCGCAATGTTCCGGCAGCCGCGCCAGATGCTGCACCAGGTGCTGCACCGGGTGCCGCTTTGGACGCGGCCATCCATCGCTTTGCGCCGCAACTGCCGCTGGCCGTGGCCTTCAGCGGCGGTGCGGACTCCACGGCGCTGCTGCTGGCCTGCGCCGAGCGCTGGCCGGGCCAGGTCGTGGCCATCCATGTGCACCACGGTCTGCAGTCGGCGGCCGACGCCTTTGTCGGCCAGTGCGAGAAAGTCTGCGCGCAGCATGCCGTTCCTTTGAAGATTCGCCGCGTGGACGCGCGCCACGCGCCGGGCCAGAGTCCTGAGGACGCCGCACGCCAGCTGCGCTACGCAACGCTGATAGAGGCCGCCCGCGAACCCTGGCCTGTGCAGGGCGCCAGCGGAGAGCCCTTGCCGCCCGTTCGCAGCATGGCGCTGGCGCAACATGCGGACGACCAGGTCGAGACGCTGCTGCTGGCCCTGTCTCGAGGCGCCGGTGTGGCCGGTTTGGCCGCCATGCCGGCGCAGTGGAGCAGGGCGGATCTCGAATGGCATCGACCGCTGCTTGATCTGCCCGGCCAGGTCCTGCGTGACTGGCTTGCGGCGCGTGGCCAGGCGTGGGTGGAAGACCCGACCAATGCCGACGCGCGCTATACGCGCAACCGCATCCGCGCCCAGTTGCTGCCCGCGCTGCAGCAGGCCTTTCCCCAGTTTCGCGCCACGTTCGCGCGCAGCAGCCGGCATTGCGCCGAGGCGGCCGAACTTCTGCAGGAGTTGGCGCAGGCCGATCTGGCGGCCATCGGCACCCCCCCCGGCATAACCGCCTTGCAGGCGCTGAGCCCCGCACGCCAGGCCAATGTGCTGCGCCACTGGCTGCGCAGCGTGCATGCCACCACGCCCAGTGCCGCGCAGCTCGATCAGCTGCTCGCGCAGATCGGCGTTTGCCGTACGCGAGGCCACCGCATCCATCTCAAGATGGGGCGGGGTTTTGTGCGGCGCCTGGGGTCGGTGCTCGATTGGTACAATTGACGAGTTTTGGTCCAACTTTGTACGAAAACCGGCGGCGCGCCAAAACCAAACGGCTTGCGCAAGACGGGTCCGGGCGGACATTTCGCTTCATGCGCAGTCCTCTCGAACATCCTGGCTTGCACAAGCATCCATCTGTCGTACAGCGCCGTGGCAAGCAGTTTCGTCACCCTGATATCCAATGGCACTGATCGTTCATAAATACGGCGGCACCTCGATGGGCTCGACAGAGCGCATCCGCAACGTTGCCAAGCGCGTGGCCAAGTGGGCTCGTGCGGGTCACCAGATGGTGGTCGTCCCCAGCGCCATGAGTGGCGAAACCAACCGTCTGCTGGGTCTGGCCAGCGAGCTGGCTCCCGGCTCGGCCAAAACGGCGTACTACCGTGAACTCGACATGCTGGCCTCCACGGGCGAGCAGGCGTCATCGGCACTGCTGGCCATTGCGCTGCAGGCCGAAGGCGTGGAAGCCATCAGCTTCTCGGGCTGGCAAGTTCCCGTGCGCACCGACAGCAGCTTCACCAAGGCACGCATCGAGTCCATCGACGACAAGCGCGTTCGCGCCGAACTCGACGCAGGCCGCGTGGTCATCATCACGGGCTTCCAGGGCATCGATCCCAACGGACATGTCACCACGCTGGGCCGTGGCGGCTCCGACACTTCGGCCGTGGCCGTGGCTGCGGCGCTGAAGGCGGCCGAGTGCCTTATCTATACCGACGTGGACGGCGTCTACACCACCGACCCGCGCGTGGTGCAGGCCGCCAAGCGCCTGAACACCGTGAGCTTCGAGGAAATGCTGGAAATGGCCAGCCTCGGCTCGAAGGTGCTGCAGATCCGCTCGGTGGAATTTGCCGGCAAGTACAAGGTGCCCATGCGCGTGCTCTCCAGCTTCACGCCCTGGGACATCGACCTGGAGGAGGAATCCACCTCCGGCACGCTGATTACTTTTGAGGAAGACGAAAAAATGGAAAAGGCCGTCGTATCCGGCATCGCATTCAACCGCGGCGAAGCCAAGATCTCCGTTCTCGGCGTGCCCGACACCCCCGGCATCGCCTACGGCATCCTGGGTCCGGTGGCTGATGCCAACATCGAAGTCGATGTGATCATTCAGAACATCAGCAAGGAAGGCAAAACCGACTTCAGCTTCACCGTCAGCCAGGGCGACTACCAGCGCGCCATGGAGCTGCTGCGCGACAAGGTCGTGCCCGCCCTGGGTGCCACCGAAGTCGTCGGCAACCCCAACATCGCCAAGGTCAGCATTGTCGGCATCGGCATGCGCAGCCATGTGGGCGTGGCATCCACCATGTTCCGTGCACTGAGCCAGGAAGGCGTGAACATCCAGATGATCTCCACCTCCGAGATCAAGACCTCCGTCGTCATCGACGAGAAGTACCTGGAGCTGGCCGTGCGCGCCCTGCACACCGCCTTCGGTCTCGACAAGCCGGAATAAAATCATCGTTTTGCCGAAACCGGCAAAAAAGCACGTTACAATAACGTCATTCCGGAAACGTGACCGAGTGGCCGAAGGTGCTCCCCTGCTAAGGGAGTATGGGGTGTAGAGCCTCATCGAGGGTTCGAATCCCTCCGTTTCCGCCAGGATAGAAAAAAGCCACCCGCAAGGGTGGCTTTTTTTATGAGAGGGTTGTTTTGGTGGCCTGATCCGGTGGTTGGGGCTGATGCTCTGGTTGCTGCGGTAGGAATCTTGTTGTTGGCGGGTTGAAAAAACGTGCTACAATGCAAGGCTCTGCTGAAGAGGAGCGATGCAGATCGCTGGTGTTAAGAAGATCGAAGAAATTTGATTGCAACGACGCTAAAAACTGTGCTAGAATTCAAGGCTTCGCTGATCGCAGCGAGTCGGAAGCAAAGAAGAAATTCTCTGCTTCGATCCTTAAAAATATACAGCCGATAAGCGTGGGCGTTTGAGGCGAACAGCCAAG
>NZ_LFJT01000049.1:0-49007 GCF_001682645.1 Delftia sp. JD2 | reverse complement strand
GCCCAGCCGCTCGGCCACATCGGCCGCGCAGGGCGTGCCGTCGAACAGGCCCATGACGCCTTCCACCAGGATGAGGTCGGCCTCGCAGGCGGCGGCGTGCAGGCGCGCACGCATGTCGGCCTCGCCCGTCATCCACAGATCGACGCTGTGCACGGGCGCGCCGCTGGCCAGCTCGTGCCAGTGCGGGTCCAGGAAGTCAGGGCCGCACTTGAACACGCGCACGCGGCGCCCCTGGCGCGCATGCAGCCGCGCCAGTGCAGCCGTCAGCGTGGTCTTGCCCTGGCCCGAGGCCGTGGAAGTGATCAGCAGCGCCGGGCAGCGTGCCCCGCCCCGGCCAAGGTCAATATTCATGTGTATTTGTTTGCTCCGTGCGACGCTGCCTGGAACCGGCCGCTCCGCCAACGCGGCGCATTGTAGTGCGCACCCCCGCCGTATCCGCACCCGACCCGCACCGCGCCCGCAACCAATGCTTACGCATTACACCCCGCCGAAGCAGACGCGTCCTACACATGGCGCTACGATTTTGTGAGACAGTCTGCCGCCTGCGCTCGAATACCTGAGCACGGCGCTGACGTCAAGCCTTCTAAGCCCCCCTGCTATCAGGTTTCCTCGGATACTTCCACGGAATGCGCTCACTTCGTTCGCACGTCCTACAATCTCAGCGTCTATGACCTCCCAGACTTCCCTCGACCACATTGCAGAGCGCGTGGAGCGCCTGCTGGTTCGCCACGAGGAACTGCAACGCACGAATGCGCTACTCGCCGAACAGGTGGCGGCCCTGACCCAGGAGCGTGATTCGCTGCGCTCGCGGCTCAACGCCGCACGGGCCCGCGTCGATGCCCTGATCGAGCGCCTGCCCTCCAACCAGGGGGCTTGACCCCCTTCGCAACCGCCGACGTCCCGAACGCCCATGAAGCAGATCGAAGTGCAAATCCTGCAGCAAAGCTATGTGCTGACCTGCCCCGATGGCCAGGAAGAGCGTCTGCTCGAGGCCGTGCGCCGTGTGGACACGGCCATGACCCGGATCCGCGACAGCGGCAAGGTCCGCTCGCGCGAGCGCGTGGCCGTGCTGTCCGCGCTGAACATGGCCTTCGACGTGCTGGACCGCGAAGCGCAGGAAAGCGCCATGGCCACGGCCCAGGCCGAAATGCAGTCCCTGCATGACGAGGTCACCTCACAGCATGCCGCCCAGTCCCTGCCGCCCGAGCCCAGCCCCGAAGAACTGGCCGAGCGCCAGCGCCAGCAGGCCCTTGCCGAGCAACTGGTGCTGCGCCTGGACCAGGCCCTGGAAGGCGATGCACGGCTGCTCTGAGCCGCAGCACTCCCCGTCCATCCAACGGCCTCTTCGGAGGCCGTTTTCATGGCATCGGCCATGTCAATGGAAAGCCCATGCCGTTCAAAGAACTTGATTGCGGGCCTGCCCAATCGCCGTAGAATGGAGGCGTCTGCAAACCCGCCGGGCTTTATAGTTCCTTGGACCAATGCTCTATGAGCCCGGGCTTGGTACATTGCCATTCGAGCGTGATCGTCTCGCGTTAGATGAACCCAACGTCTGGCTGCCCTTGCCCCCCTGAACCCCGGTTCAGGATGACGGCCCGGTGGTCTTTGCAGACACCTGATTCCAACCCGGCGCACCTCCACGGTGCGCCGGGTTTTTTGTTGCCCGCCCCTCCCCGCCCATCCACTACCGACCTTCTGCCGCATGCCTGACCTGCTGTTTCTCGAACTGGCCCTGCTGGGCCTGTGCTCCGGTTTCCTGGCCGGCCTGCTGGGAGTGGGCGGCGGCATGGTGCTCGTGCCGTTTCTGACCTACTTCCTCGACAAGCGCGGGGTCGGCCCCGACCTGTCCGTGAAGATGGCGATCGCCACGGCCATGGCCACCATCGTGTTCACCTCGATCTCCAGCCTGCGCGCCCACCATGGGCGCGGCGCCGTGCGCTGGGACATCGTGCGCAGTCTGGCGCCGGGCATCATCACGGGCGGCCTGCTCGCCAGCCTGGGCGTTTTCGCGCTGCTGCGCGGCAAGTACTTGGCACTGTTCTTTGGCGTGTTCATCGGCTACATGGCGCTGCGCATGCTGCGCAGCAACAGCCAGCCCACGGCCACGCGCGCCCTGCCGGGGCCGCTGGGGCTGTACGGCGCGGGTACGGGCCTGGGCTTCATCTCGGGGCTGGTGGGTGCGGGCGGGGCTTTCATCAGCGTGCCCTTCATGATGCGCTGCTCGGTGCCCATGCACATGGCCGTGGGCACCAGCGCGGCGCTGGGGTTTCCGATTGCCGTGGTGAATGCGGCGGGCCTGATCTTCACCGGCGCGGGCGACGCCGGGCGCCCCGAATACTCGCTGGGCTACCTGTGGCTGCCGGCCCTGCTGGCCCTGGCCTGCTGCAGCGTGCTGACGGCACCGCTGGGGGCACGGGCCGCGCACCGGCTGCCCGTGGGCCAGCTCAAGCGCATCTTTGCCACGCTGCTGTTCGGCCTGGCGGCCTACATGCTCTGGAAGGGCTTGAGCGCAGGCAGCTGAGCGCTCGCGGCCTGGGCCATTCTCTGCCGGTAGGCGATGGCGCCAATGCCGGCGCGCTGCGCCTGCAGGCATTCGCCGAACTGCTCGCGCGGCAGGCCCGGGGCACACAGGAAGCCCTGGAAGTAGTGGCCCTGCATGCGGTGGATGGCCGTCAGCTGCTCGTGCGTTTCCACGCCCTCGGCCACGATCTCCACGCCCAGCGCCAGCCCCAGGCTGATGATGGCGCCGACGATGGCCTGGTCGCCCTCGTCGCTGGGCAGGCCGCGCACGAAGCTCTGGTCGATCTTGATCTTGGAGATGGGCAGCTTCTTCAGGTAGGCCAGGTTGGAGTAGCCGGTGCCGAAGTCGTCAATCACCATGCCCACGCCCAGATCGGCGATCTGGCATACGCGCAGCGCCATGTCCTGGGCGTCCTGCAGCAAGATGCTTTCCGTCAGCTCCAGCTCCAGCAGCTGGGGTGTCAGGCCGTAGCTGCGCAGCAGCTCGGTCACCCGCTCGACAAAACCTGACTGGCGGAACTCCAGCGCCGACACGTTGACCGAGACCTTGATGGGCATGCCCTGCTGCTGCCAGCGTGCAGCCTCCTGCACGGCCTGCTCCATGACCCAGGCGCCCAGCGTGACGATGTAGCCCGACTCCTCGGCCAGCGGGATGAAGACACCCGGCGAGACCACGCCGAATTCGGGATCGGTCCAGCGCAGCAGCGCCTCGGCGGCGACGATGCGGTCGCTGTCTATGTGCACCTGCGGCTGGAAGTAGACCGCCATGCGGCCATGCTCCAGCGCCTGGCGCATGGCGTGCTCCAGCTTCATGCGCGACAGCAGGCCGGCGCTCATCTGCGGCTGGTAGAAGCTGAAATGGCCCCGGCCCCGCTCCTTGACGCGGTACATGGCGGTGTCGGCCTGGCGGATCAGCTCATCCAGCGTGAGGCCATCGGCCGGGTACTGGGCCACGCCGATGCTGCACTGCACGGAGAAACCCAGGCCGTCGAGCAGGAAGGGGCGCTCCATCTCCTGCAGGATGCGCTTGGCCACCGACGCGGCCAGCTCGGCGTTGCAGCCCTGCAGATAGAGCACGAACTCGTCGCCACCCAGGCGGCACAGGATGTCCACGGGCCGCATGCAGTCGCTCAGGCGCTGCGCGACCAGCTTGAGCACGCGGTCGCCGAACTGGTGGCCCAGCGAGTCGTTGATGATCTTGAAGCGGTCCAGGTCGATGAACAGGATGCTGAACACCGTGCCGCCTGCGCGCGCGGCCTCGATGGCTGCATCCACGCGCTCCGTGAGGTTCAGGCGGTTGGGCAGGCCGGTGAGCGCGTCGCTGTAGGCCAGCTGTTCAATGCGCTGCTGGGCCACGCGCTGCTGCGTGAGGTCGCGCATGAAGCCGATGCTCTGCACCACGTCGCCCTGCGCGTTGCGCAGCGGCACCCAGGACAGGCGCACGGCGCAGCGCGCGCCGCCGGCCTGGCGCAGCCACAGGTCGCCCTCCCAGAAGCCGCCCTGGTGCCACTGGATGCGGGCCAGGTCGCCCAGGGTGTCGGCCTGGCCTTCGGAGGCCTCGAACAGCGACTCCACCGTGCGCCCCTGCACGGGCATGCCGCCCAGCAGGCGTTCGCAGGCCGGGTTGGTGCGGGCCACATCCATGTAGCCGTCGGCAATGAAGATGCCGTCCAGGCTGGATTCGAAGACGCGCGCGGCCAGCTCCAGGCCCGCCTGGGTCTGGGCCTCGGCCGTGATGTCGCGAAAGGAAAAGATCCGCCCCATGGGCAGGCCCCGGCGCAGCTGGGGCACGGCGCGGCGCTCCAGGATGCGGCCGTCGCGCAGGTCCAGCACGTCGGCCGCCTCCATCAGGGGCTGGGCCGACAGCAGCTTCAACTGGCGCGCATAGGATTCGGCATCGCGCACCTGGCTGGCCAGGTGGTCGAGGATGGCCACGTCGTTGCGGCGCACCAGCAGCGCCTCGGGAATGCCCCAGAGCGTGGCAAAGCGGTGGTTGAAGGCGCGGATGCGGCCATCGGGATCGCAGACCAGGATGGCGTCGGCCGCGGACTCCAGCGTGGCGCGCAGCTCGCCCAGCAGGCTCTCGAACTCGGCCTCGTGCAAGGCCTGCTCGCGCCGGTCCAGCATGCTGACCAGCAGCACCTCGCCGTCGAGCGCGCGCACGCGCATCTCCACGGGCGCCAGCTGGCCGTCGGCGCGGCGCACCTCGGCAATGAACTGGGCTCCGGCCTGCCAGTTGAAGGGATCGCTCCAGAAAGCCTGCTGCTGCGGCGTGGCGGCCAGCACCTGCACGGGCAGGCCCGGGGCCGCATCGGCCTCATAGCCGGTGACGGATTCGCTGGCGGCGTTGGCGCGCAGCACCTTCAGGGTGCGCGCATCGATCAGCCACAGGGCCTCCTGCAGTGCATCGAGCAGGCGGGGCCAGGCGCGGTTGAGCGCTTGCTTGTTCAAGACGCCACCTTCGGTGGATCCAACTCCACCGCCCGTTCAAAGTAATAGCAGACACGCCGGCGCGGCGACAGGTAGTCCAGCGCATCGCGCGGCAGTTGCGCGGGCGCCACTCCCCGGCGTATGCCCAGCTCGGGAAACAGCTCCAGCGCCAGCACGGGCGCCTGCGCGGCCGGCACGCCGGCATCGTGCACCATCACCGAGGGCTTGAGCGGGCGTGATGCATTCACGGACATGACCATGGCATGGCGCCCATCGGTCAGCTCCACCACCGAGCCCGGGGGGAACACACCCATCATGCGGATGAAGCCATTGAGCACGGGCGCGGCGAACTTGTCGCGCAGCCGACTGAACAGCATGGACAGGGCCTCGTGCGGCGTATGCGGCGTCTGTGCATCGCCGGGATTGCACAGGCGGTCGTAGCTGTTGACCAGGGCCAGGATCTGGCCCGTGAGTTCCATGTCTTCGGCCACCAGGCTCAGCGGGAACCCCGTGCCGTCGGCCCATTCATGGTGCTGGGCGATGGCCGTGGTGACCTGGGCCGACAGGCCCATGCGCATGGCAATGGCCACGGATTCGCCCACATGGCGCTCGTAGCGCTCGCGCAGGGCGTCGGGCACGGAAGGCTCCAGCGCCAGGCCGTGCATGCCTTCGACACCGGCCACGGGCTTGCCCGCGTCATGCAGCAGCGCCGCCAGACCCAGGTCGCGCAGCAGCGATTCCTGCAAGCCCAGGGCCCGGCCCAGCAGCAGGCTGAGCACGGTCACGTTGACGGCATGCACGCTCTGGCTGCTGCCCACGCCATCGGACAGCAGGTGAATGGCCACGTCCTGCGGGCCCGCCAGTTCGGCCAGGCAGCCATCGACCAGGGCCTCGGTGGGCATGCGCGCCTGCTCGGGCGCGCTGGCGATGGTGGTCTCTATGGCCACATAGCCGCGCTCAACCTTCTGAAAGCGCGCATTGCAGTCCTCCAGCCGGCCGCGCCAGTCGGGCACGGACAGCAGCAGCGGTGCTGGCGCAGGTTCGGTGGGTGCAGGCTCGGGGGCCACCACGACGGGCGGCAGCTCCTGCGGCGGCGGGGTGCGCACCTCGGCGGGCCAGGTGTCGCTTTTGTGCGGGACACAGCGTACCACCTCCAGGCCCAGGGATTTCAGGGTCTGGATCTGTGCGCTGGAGGTGATCTTGAAGCTGCTGACCGGAAAGGGATGGTTCAGCCACCCAACATCGAGCTGGACAAACATGCCCGGACGGAGGTCTCGGATATCGATGAGGACGGAATGGTTCACGCGCGGCAACGGCCCCGAGGCTGAAGGAATCGGCAATATGTAAGCCGATGATTCGGGCATTATCTCCAGTTCTGAGGGCCTCGCAGCCAATCCGCGACCCCAGGTGCCAAGTCTGGCCTCAGCTGTTGCTCAACGGCACCAGAGGCTGGGCTTGTAGATCAGGTCCATCCACAGCGCCCAGACGGCCACGCCCACCAGCATCAGGCCGGCCAGGCGCGTGCCCCATTCGGCGCGCAGGCCGTTCAGGCGCTGCCGGCCCAGCCGCCACAGCCAGGGGCCGGCCACCAGCCACAGGCCGCTGCCCACGCCAAAGGCCGCCATGGCCAGCGCGCCCTGCAACGGGCCGCCGCTGAGCGCGGCGACCAGCACGGCCGAATACAGCAGTCCGCAAGGCATGAGCGCCCAGGCATAGCCTGCCGCCAGCGTGCCGCCCGGCGCCGACACCCAGGGCTGCACGCGCCGCCAGGCGGCGCGGCCAGCAGACTCCAGCCAGGCGGGCTGGCGGGCCTGCACCATCATGGCCAGGCCCCAGGCCATCACGGCGACATGGGTCAGTGTCCAGAACGGCTGCAGCGCCGTGGTCTGGCTGGTGAGCCAGGACAGGCTCTCCATGGCCAGGGCCGAGGCAGCGCCCAGGCTGGCATAGCCGGCCAGACGGCCGCCGTGGAACAGCGCCGTGCGCAGCCACAGCCGGCTTTGCAATCCATGCACGGCCACCACCTGCGAGCCGCCGCCCTGCCCCGCCCCGCCCGTGACCACGCCGCAGGGCGCAGCGCACATGGCAAGGCAATGGGGCCCGCCGACGAGCCCCATGATCAAAGCGGTCCAGAGCAGCGACAAGAGCATGGGGCCTAGATGATCCTCGAAAACCGCGCCCGGTTCTTGTCCGCCTGCAGATATCGGTCAAACAGCATGGCCACGCCGCGCACGAAGTACCAGCCCATGGGCGTGACCTGGAAGCCCTCGTCGCTGATCTGCACCAGGCCCTTGGCCTGCAGGTCCTCCAGGGCCGCCATCTCGGGCGCGAAGTACTCGCGAAAGCCCAGCAGCCAGGCCTGCTCCATGGGCTCGAACAGCACGGCGCCCTGACACATGATGGCCATGATGACGGCGCGGCGCACCAGGTCGTCGCGCGACAGCGCCAGGCCCCGCACCACGGGCAGGTGGCTGGCGTCGATGGCGTCGTAGTACTCCTCCAGCGTCTTGGCGTTCTGGCTGTAGCTGGCGCCCACCTTGCCGATGGCCGACACGCCCAGCGCAATCAGGTCGCAGTCGGGCTGAGTGCTGTAGCCCTGGAAATTGCGGTGCAGCCGGCCCTGGCGCTTGGCCACGGCCAGCGAGTCCTCGGGAAGGGCGAAGTGGTCCATGCCCACATAGACATAGCCACCGTCCATGAACGCGGCGATGGAACGCGACAGCATGGCCAGCTTGTCGGCCCCCTGGGGCAGATCCTCGGCCGCAATGCGCCGCTGCGGCTTGAAGCGCTCGGGCAGGTGGGCATAGGCATAGAGCGCGATGCGGTCGGGCCGCAGCGCGTTGACCTGGGCCAGCGTGCGCTCGAAGGATTCGGGCGTCTGCTTGGGCAGGCCGTAGATCAGGTCCACGTTGATGGAGGCAAAGCCCAGCTGCCGCGCGGCCGCCACCAGCTCGAACACCTGCTCTGCCGGCTGCACGCGGTGCACGGCGATCTGCACCTGCTCGTCGAAGTCCTGCACACCGAAGCTCAGGCGGTTGAAGCCCAGCTCCTTGAGCACGGCCAGGCGCTCGACGCTGACGGTGCGCGGATCGACCTCGATGGAGTACTCGCCACCCGGCTCCAGCTTGAAATGCTCGCGCAACAGGCCCATCAGCGTGCGCAGCTCGTCGTCGGAGAAGAAGGTGGGCGTGCCGCCGCCCAGGTGCAGCTGGCTGACGGTCTGGCCCTTGCCGCAATGGGCCGTGTGCAAGGCCATCTCGCGCGCCAGGTAGTCCAGGTAGACGGCGGCGCGATCGTGGTGGCGCGTCACGATCTTGTTGCAGGCGCAGTAGTAGCAAAGCGACTCGCAAAAGGGCACGTGCACATACAGCGACAAAGGCATGGCACGCGCTGCGGTACTCGATTTGCGTTGTTGCAGCGCCAGGATATAGTCCTCTGCACCAAAGGCCTCGACAAAGCGGTCGGCGGTAGGGAACGAGGTGTATCGGGGCCCCGGTACGTCAAAGCGACGCAGCAGCTCTGGGGTGACAGCGGTCATGGGTTTTTTCCTCTAATACCTCGACTGTGCCGCAGCACATCGGTCATGTCCTTGACTCACATCAAGAGTTGTTTGAGGGACTGCTGCGACAATTTGATCCAACTCATCGCAATCCACGAGGTCACCGCCGGCACGCTGTGTGCCGCTGATGTTTATCACTCCATGAACCTTCAGACCATCAAAGCCTCCTGCTCCAACTGCAACCTGCGCGAACTGTGCATGCCCATGGGCCTGGATGCCGAGCAGATGCAGCGCATCGACGACATCGTGGCCACGCGCCGCAAGGTCAAGCGCGGAGGCCTGCTGTTTCGCAACGGCGAGACATTCACCTCGCTGTACGCCATCCGCACCGGCTTCTTCAAGACCTGCGTGGCCACCGAGGACGGACGCGACCAGGTCACAGGCTTTCAGATGGCCGGCGAGATCATCGGCCTGGACGGCATCGTCAACGACCACCACACCTGCGATGCCGTCGCACTGGAAGACGCCGAAGTCTGCGTCATGCCCTTCGACAAGCTGGAAGACCTGTCGCGCGAGGTCACGGCCCTGCAAAACCATGTGCACAAGGTCATGAGCCGCGAGATCGTGCGCGAGCACGGCGTGATGCTGCTGCTGGGCAGCATGCGCGCCGAGGAGCGCCTGGCCGCCTTCGTGCTCAACCTGGTGCAGCGCCTGCATGCGCGGGGCTTTTCCAAGTCGGAACTGGTGCTGCGCATGACGCGCGAGGAAATCGGCAGCTACCTGGGCCTGAAGCTGGAGACGGTGAGCCGCACCTTCTCCAAGTTCGCGGACGACAACATCATCGAGGTGCGCCAGCGCCATCTGCGCATCCTGGACACGGAGGCGCTCAAGCGCATCGTCAACAGCCAGCAGTGCCAGTGAGGCTGCAGGGGCGGCAAGCATTCATCCGCCAATGAACAAGGCCCGCGACAGCGGGCCTTGTTCATTGCGGCGGGCTCTCGCTCAGTCCCGCCCCAGCCCCTGCATGGCCAGATCCGGGTCGGGCTCGGAGACCACGCCGTCATTGAGATCGCGGGCCGAGCGGCCCAGCATGGTGGTCATCAGGCTGGAGAGCATGGTCACGCCCCAGAAGGCGAAGAAGGCCAGCGTGTAGATGCCCTGGCGCGACCAGCCCAGGTCGCCGAGCCAATGCAGCTCCAGCGGGTCCACAAAGGCAAAAACCAGCATCTCCATCACGGCGGCTGCCAGAAAGGCAGGCCAGGCAATCCACATCCAGCGTTGGGCCAACATCAGCGATCTCCTTGTGCTGTCGAGGGGTCGCCTTCATTGTGCGCCGCGCCAACGCATGGCGCCAAGCCCCGCAGCGCCCTGCACGCCTGTAGGAAACCCTCACCCGTCGCGCATGCCGGAGATGCGATCCGCCATGCAAAAAGGCCACGACTGCGGCCTGTTGCAGGAGTGCACGGCGATCAGCGGTCCGTGGGGTGATCGTGCGCGGGCGTGGCCGCATGGTTGCGGCCGGTGACGGCGGGCGCCATGCTCTTGGGCACTTCGCGCACGCCATCGGCACGCTCGTTGATCGTGATGCCGTTGCGGTAGTAGTCGGGGTCGATCACGGGATCGGCGCCATTGATGGCGATGATGGCCGTGATCACGGCAGCGACCACCACGGCCGCCGGGCCGGCCACCACCAGCCAGACATGGCCGAACTTCCACCAGGGCTTGCCGGCGTCGGGGTGCGAGGGAGCCTGCGCGGGCGCGGGCGCGGACACTGCGGGACTGGAAGACATGGGAAACCTCTTTCTTTCAGGCGGCAGGCGCGGACCGTGCCGCGCCTGCCAGGAACATCACCGGGGCACCAGGAAGACGGCCTTTTCGGACGCGCGTCCCGCGCCTGAATGCACGGCATCGATATCGAAGAATACGGTGTGCGAGCCCGGCTCGGCCGAACCGTAGGGAATCTGCAGGCGCGCCGCAATGCCGCGCGTCTCGGCCGGGCCGACCTCGACTTCCTGCTCGGACGCCAGCTCCAGCCCATCGAGGCCATGGGCGCTGATGCGGTAGCGCTGGGCCTGCTCGGTGGCATTCATGATCTGCAGGCGGTAGACATTCTCCAGCTTGCCGCCCGCCACGATGCGCGACAGCGAGGCGCGGTCGCGGATCACGTCCACCTTGACCGACTGGCGCAGCGCCAGGCTCACGATCATGGCCACGCTCAAGCCGATCAGCACGGACGAGTAGATCAGCACGCGCGGACGGAAGATGCGGCGCAGCACCTGGGCACGCCGCCACAGGCCGGCCATGGCGTTCTGCGTGGTCAGGCGGATCAGGCCGCGCGGGTACTCCATCTTGTCCATGATGGAATTGCAGGCGTCTATGCACAGGCCGCAGCCAATGCATTCGTATTGCAGACCGTTGCGGATGTCGATGCCCACGGGGCAGACCTGCACGCACATCTTGCAGTCGATGCAGTCGCCCAGGCCCTGGGCCTTGTAGTCCACCTTCTTGGTGCGCGGCGCACGCGGCTCGCCCCGGCCCGTGTCGTAGCTGACGATCATGGTGTCCCGGTCGAACATGGCGCTCTGAAAGCGCGCATAGGGGCACATGTACTTGCAGACCTGCTCGCGCATGTAGCCCGCGTTGCCATAGGTGGCAAAGCCGTAGAACAGCACCCAGAACATCTGCCAGCTGCCCTGCAGCGCCAGCAGCTCGCCGCCCAGCTCGCGGATGGGCACGAAGTAGCCCACGAAGGTGAAGCCGGTCCACAGCGCAATGGCGATCCACAGCAACTGCTTGAGCGACTTCTTCCAGGCCTTCTCGAAGGTCCAACCGTTCTTGTCCAGCCGCATGCGCGCGCTGCGGTCGCCTTCGACCTTGCGCTCCACCCACATGAAGATCTCGGTGTAGACCGTCTGCGGGCACGAGAAGCCGCACCACAGGCGCCCGGCCACGGCCGTGAACAGGAACAATGCCAGCGCCGAGATGATCAGCAGGCCCGCCAGGTAGATGAAGTCCTGCGGGTACAGCACCAGCCCGAAGAGATAGAAGCGCCGCGTTCCGAGGTCGAACAGCACCATCTGGCGCTGGCCCCACTCCAGCCAGGGCAGGCCGTAGAAAACCAGTTGGGTGAGAAACACCAGGGCCCATCGCCAGCGTGCGAAGACACCGCTGATGGAGCGCGGGTAGACCTTCTTTTCCGACTCGAACATCGACACCAGCTCGCCCGGATCAGGCGTGGCCGGCGTGATCGGAATGACTTTGCGGGGAGGCTTCCCGGTGTCATCCCCGCTCTCGGGCTTCATGGTGGGTTCCTTTGTTTTTTTGAAATATCTGAAAACTCAAAACGCAAAAAGGCGGCGCCGCAGCGCCGCCCCTGTGCTTACTGACGGACTGCGCCGTCTTTGTGCGACATGCCCCAGACATAGGAAGCAAGCACCGCGATCTGCGCCTCGGTCAGCTTGTCCTTCTGGGCAGGCATCTCGTTGTGCTTGCCGTTGTTGATCATGGCCGTGATGGCGGCCTCGCCCCAGCCGTGCAGCCAGATGTCATCGGTCAGGTTGGGCGCGCCCAGGGCCTGGTTGCCCTTGCCGTCCATGCCGTGGCAGGCAGCGCAGGCCGTGAACTTGGACTTGCCCAGCGAAGCCTTGAGCGAGTCGTGCGGGCTGCCCGACAGGCTCAGCACATAGTGCGAGAGGTTGCGCACATCGTCGGGCGTGCCGACGGCAGCGGCCATGGGCGGCATGATGCCGATGCGGCCGCCCGTGATGGTTTCCCTGATCTTCTCGGGCGTGCCGCCATGCAGCCAGTCGCCATCGGTCAGGTTGGGGAAGCTCTTGCCGCCGCGTGCATCCGAGCCGTGGCACTGTGCGCAGTTGTTCATGAACAGGCGCTCGCCGATGGCCATGGCCTGGGGATCCTTGGCCATGTCTTCGGTGCTCATGCTCGTGAACTTGGCGTACAGCGGCTCCAGGTCCGCGCGGGCCTTGGCCATCTCGTTTTCATAGGCGCCCAGCTGCGTCCAGCCCAGCTTGCCCGCGAACGAGCCCAGGCCCGGATAGGCCGCCAGGTAGGCGAAGCCGAACACCGAGGTGATGATGAACAGCCACATCCACCACTTGGGCATGGGGTTGTTCAGCTCGCGCAGGTCCTCGTCCCAGACGTGGCCCGTGGTGTTGTCGGCCGAGGGGACCACCTTCTTGCGTGCGGTGAGATACAGCAGCAGCAGGCAGCCGATGATGCCGCCCAGCGTGATCGCCGTGACATAGATCGACCAGAAGTTGTTTACGAAATCGCTCATGGGAAGTTCTCGTTCTGGTGGAGGGACTCAGTCTTGCTCGAACGGCAGCTGGGCGGCCTCGTCGAAACGGGCCTGGTTGCGGCGGGCGAACGCCCACCACCAGATGCCGATGAAGCAGGCCAGCGAGGCCAGCGTGGCCACGATGCGCATGGTGGTGATGTCCATGTCGCTCTCCTTTACTTGACCGAACGGCCCAGGACCTGCAGGTAGGCGATGACGGCGTCCATTTCCGTCTTGCCCTTGACCTGCTCGGCAGCGCCGCTGATTTCCTCGTCGCTGTAGGGCACGCCCACCTTGCGCAGCGCGCTCATGTGCTGGGCGACCACGGTGTCATCCACCTTGTTCTTTTCCAGCCAGGTGTAGGCAGGCATGTTGGACTCGGGCACCACGTCGCGCGGGTTGTTCAGGTGGATGCGATGCCATTCGTCGCTGTACTTGCCGCCCACGCGGTGCAGGTCGGGACCCGTGCGCTTGGAACCCCACTGGAAGGGGTGGTCATAGACGAACTCGCCAGCCACCGAGTAGTGGCCGTAGCGCATGGTCTCGGCGCGGAAGGGGCGGATCATCTGCGAGTGGCAGTTGTAGCAGCCCTCGCGCAGATAGACGTCGCGGCCCATCAGCTGCAGCGGCGTGTAGGGCTTGAGGCCAGCCACCGCTTCCGTGGTCGACTTCTGGAAGAACAGCGGAACGATTTCCACCATGCCGCCGACGGCCACCACCAGCAGGGTCAGCACGATCAGCAGGAAATTGTTGGTTTCCACCTTCTCGTGGGAAAAGCTCTTGGGAGCGCTATTGTTGTGATCGGACATGAGTAATGCTCCTAGACGCTCAGGCGTGGGCCACGACGGCAGGCACGGCCACCTTCACCGAACGGCCCGAGATCGCGGTCTTCCAGGTGTTCCACAGCATGACCAGCATGCCGCCCAGGTACAGCAGGCCACCGGCCACGCGGATCACGTAGAACGGATAGCTGGCCTTGACGCTTTCGACGAAGGTGTAGGTCAGCGTGCCATCGGGATTGACGGCGCGCCACATCAGGCCCTGCATCACACCGGCGATCCACATCGCGGCGATGTACAGCACGATGCCGATGGTGGCCATCCAGAAGTGCAGTTCGATGGCGCCCACCGAGTGCATCTTGGTCTTGCCGAACAGGCGCGGGATCAGGTAGTACAGCGAGCCCATGGTGATCAGGCCCACCCAGCCCAGGGCGCCCGAGTGAACGTGGCCCACGGTCCAGTCCGTGTAGTGCGACAGCGCGTTGACGGTCTTGATGGACATCATCGGACCTTCGAACGTGGACATGCCGTAGAACGACAGCGACACGATCAGGAAGCGCAGGATGGGGTCGTCGCGCAGCTTGTGCCATGCGCCCGACAGCGTCATCACGCCGTTGATCATGCCGCCCCAGCTGGGAGCCAGCAGGATCAGCGAGAACACCATGCCCACGGACTGCGTCCAGTCGGGCAGCGCGGTGTAGTGCAGGTGGTGAGGACCCGCCCACATGTAGGTGAAGATCAGCGCCCAGAAGTGGACGATGGACAGGCGGTAGCTGTAGACCGGACGGCCAGCCTGCTTGGGGATGAAGTAATACATCATGCCCAGGAAGCCCGCGGTCAGGAAGAAGCCCACGGCGTTATGGCCGTACCACCACTGCACCATCGCGTCCTGCACGCCGGCGTAGGCCGAGTAGCTCTTCATCCAGCCGGCCGGAATGGCTGCGCTGTTGACGATGTGCAGCAGTGCCACGGCGATGATGAAGGCGCCGAAGAACCAGTTGGCCACGTAGATGTGACGGACCTTGCGGATGCCGATGGTTCCGAAGAACACGATGGCATACGAGACCCAGGTCACGGCGATCAGCAGGTCGATCGGCCACTCCAGCTCGGCGTACTCCTTGCCCTGGGTGTAGCCCAGCGGCAGGCTGATGGCGGCGGCGAGAATGACGATCTGCCAGCCCCAGAATGTCAGGCTGGCCAGCTTGGGCATGAACAGCCGCGTCTGGCAGGTGCGCTGCACCACGTAGTAGCTGGTTGCGAACAGCGCCGATCCGCCAAAGGCAAAGATCACGGCGTTCGTGTGCAGCGGACGCAGGCGTCCGTAGCTCAGCCATGGAATGCCGAAGTTGAGTTCCGGCCAGGCCAGCTGCGAGGCGATCAACACCCCGACAGCCATGCCTACCACCCCCCAGACGACGGCCATGATAGAGAACTGCCTTACGACGGAATCGTCGTAATAGACAGCGTTTTTATTTGAACTATCCATCGTGCACCCCTTAGATTGCTATCAAAGTGTTACGTTCTTCGCTCCCGGGCGTGTTGACCCACGTCAATCGTCCCGAAGAATGCGCTCACCCTCTTGCTCCACACTCTCGAACTGCCCGCGATATACGGCCCACCACAGGGCCGCAAGGATGGCCAGCACCAGCACCACCGACAGCGGGATCAGCAAATACAAAATATCCATGGTCAGTTCCCCGTGGCGCTGACGCGCCACGCCTTGCCCCCAGAACGGGCGCGATCCAGCTCAGTGACACCGAGCAAGAGCCGCCTCGCGGCGAAGGTGTCGTTCCCCTCCCGCGAAGCGAGAGAGGGGGAAGCGGCGCAGCCGCTCAGGGGGTGTATTTCCATCAGAACCTCCCCACCGTTGCGGTGGAGCCCGTCTTCATCGCGACGGACGCTGCGGGCGCAGCAGGCGTGCCCGTGTGTTTCGTTGCAGCCAGTGGCAGGCTGCGCGCAAGGCGCGCGGCATTCATCACCACCAGCAGCGAACTCAGTGCCATTCCCAGTCCGGCCACCCAGGCAGGCATGAAGCCCGCCAGGGCCAGCGGAATCGACACCGCGTTGTAAGCGGCTGCCCAGGCCATGTTCTGGCGCACCACCTGCAGCGTGCGGCGCGACAACAGGCATGCCTGGAGTACCAGTTCCAGGCTGTCACCCAGAACAACGAAATCTGCGCGCGATTGTGCCAGGGGCACTGCTCTACCAAAAGCAAAAGAGACATGCGCTCCAGCTAAAACTGGGCCGTCGTTGAGGCCGTCGCCCACCATGGCCACGTGGTGGCCGCCAGCCTGCGCCTGCTGCAGGCGCTCCAGCTTGTCCTGCGGGCTGCAGCCGCCTTCGGCCTGGGTGATGCCCACGCGCGCCGCCATGGCGCGGGCCGCGTCCTCGCGGTCGCCGGACAGCAGCATCACCTGCACGCCATGCCGGTGCAGCGCCTGCACCACGGCGGCGGCCTCGGGCCGCACGTCCTCGCTGAGGACGAAGCGGGCCAGTGTGTGCCAGCCCTGCGAGGTCTCCTCGGCCAGCAGCACACCCTGCACGGGCTGCTCCCCGGCCAGGCCTGCGTGCAGGGCCGAGCCCAGCCGCAGATGGCGGCGCGCGCCGGGGCGCTGCACCCAGGCGTCCAGGCCCAGGCCGGCCATTTCCTGCATGGTGTCCAGCTTCCAGTCGGTGGCGGCATCGGCGCCGGCCTGCGCAATGGCGCGCGAGGCCGGGTGGATGGACTGGCGCGCCAGCAGCGCCGCCAGTGCCAGCACTTCGTCGGCATCTTCGCCCGCAGCAGGCTCGAAGGACGACAGGGCCAGGCCATCGCGCGTGAGCGTGCCGGTCTTGTCGAACACCAGGGTGTCCACGGCGGCCAGCGCCTCCAGGCCCTGCAGGTTGCGCACCAGCACGCCGCTGCGCGCCAGCGTGCCGGCGGCGGTGAGCATGGCCACGGGCGTGGCCAGCGACAGCGCGCAGGGGCAGGTCACGATGAGCACGGCCACCGCCACCATCATGGCCTTGCCGGGATCGGTGGGCCACCACCAGATGGCAGCGCCCAGCGCAGCCAGCAGCACCACGACGAGAAAAGGCCGCGCCACCTTGTCGGCCAGCTGGGCCAGGCGCGGCTTTTGCAGCGAGGCGCTTTCCATCAGGCCCACGATCTGGGCGAAGCGCGTATCGGCGCCCACGCCATCCACGCGCACATCGACCACGGCATCCAGGTTGTAGCTGCCGGCCGTGACGGTATCGCCCTCGGCACGCAGCACGGGCGTGGACTCGCCGGTGAGCAGGGCCTCGTCGGCATGGGTGCGGCCGCGCACGATGGTGCCGTCGGCCGGGAAGGCCTCGCCACTGAGCACGCGCACCCGGTCGCCCGCCCGCAGGCGGCGCGTGGCCACGCGCTCGAAATGGCCGGCTGCGTTCTCGCGCAGCACGGCATCGGGCAGGCGGTTCATCACCGCTTCCAGCGCGCCGGCCGTGCGGTCGCGCAGGCGCAGCTCCAGCCAGCGGCCGGACAGCAGGAAGAAGACGAACATGGTCAGCGAGTCGTAGAAGACTTCCTCGCCGAAGGGCCCCGAAGGATCGAAGGTGCCCAGCGAACTGATCACGAAGGTGATCAGCATGCCCAGGGCCACGGGCAGGTCCATGCTCACGCGGCGCTGGCGTATGTCGCGCAGCGCGCTGGAGAAGAAGGGGCCGCAGCAAAACAGCACCACGGGCAGCGAGATGACCCAGGAGGCCCAGCGCAGCAGCGTCTCCATCTCCTGCGACAGGTCGCCGGGGCGGGCCACGTAGGCGGGCCACGCATACATCATGACCTGCATCATGCAAAAGCCGGCCACCAGCCAGCGCCACAGCGCACGGCGGCTCTCGGCCTGGCGGCGCTCGCGCGCAAAGGCATCGCGTGCGGGAAGCGCCTGGTAGCCGGCGCGCCGCACGGCCTCCATCCACTCGGAGGGAAGCACCTGCGCATGGCGCCAGGTGACACGGGCGCGGCGCGTGGCAGCACTGACTTCGGCCTTCTCCACTCCGGGCACGGCACGCAGCGCATCCTCGATGGTCAGGGCGCATGCGGCACAGTGCATGCCTTCCAGAACGACGTGCGAATCCCAGGCGGGAAAGTCGGTAGGTTCCTTGGAAGGGTCGGCGGGAGTTGCGGGGCCTGCGGGCCGTCCGAACGAACTCCACTCCTGCGGGTCATCCAGCAGCCGGGCGGTGGCCTGCTGCGAGGGCGAGGGGCCTGAATCAAGCGCCGCCACTGCCGCCTCGCTGGATGGGGCTATCGTGGTGTGGGGCATGGTTCTTAGCGTAATCGGGCCGCATGATAAGCGTATTGACATTAATCAACCGTTAACTCATGGTTGGGTCTATGCTGACTTCATCCCATCCATCAGCACACACGAAAGGAGCACGCATGTACAACCGCATCCTGATCGCCACCGACGGTTCCGAGCTTTCCGACAAGGCCGTGGACAGGGGGCTGGGCCTTGCCGCGCTGTGCGGCGCCAGCGTCGTCGTCGTCCAGGTGGTGCAACACTATCCGCGCAGCTACTTCGAGGGCGGCGAGACCGTGGACCTCAAGCAGATCGAGCGCATCGAAGGCCAGTGGACTTCCAACGCGCAGACCGTGCTGGATGCCATCCATGCCAAGGGACAGGCTCTGAAGGTCAACGTGACCACCGAGATCGTCAAGTCCGACCTGGTCGCCGAAAGCGTGATCGACGTGGCCAAGCGCCGCGACTGCGATCTCATCGTCATGGCCTCGCACGGACGCAAGGGCCTGCAGCGCCTGCTGCTGGGCAGCGAGACGCAGCATGTGCTCACGCACACCCATATCCCCGTGCTCGTCCTGCGTTGAAGGGTAGCGGCAGCCTCGGCGGCCGCCACACAAAAAAAGGCATCGGCGGCGCCGATGCCTTTTGCTTTTTCAATCAGGCCAGGGCGCAATCCGCACCCTGGCGCCAACTCAGGCGAACAGCTGCTTGTGTTCGTCGCGCAGCAGGTTCTTCTGCACCTTGCCCATGGTGTTGCGCGGCAGCTCCTGCACCACGAAGCAGCGCTTGGGAATCTTGAAATTGGCCAGTTGGCCCTTGAGCGCATCGACCACCGCCTGGGGCTCCAGGGCGGCACCGGGGCGCGGCACGACCACGGCCACGCCCACTTCGCCGAAGTCCGGGTGCGGCACGCCGACCAGGGCGCTTTCGGCCACGCCGGGCAGCTCGTTGATGAAGCCTTCGATCTCGGCCGGATAGACGTTGTAGCCGCCCGAGATGATCAGGTCCTTGCTGCGGCCCACGATGCTCACATAGCCCCGCTCGTCGAGCTTGCCCACGTCGCCCGTGCGGAACCAGCCATCGGCCGTGAACTCCTCGGCCGTCTTCTCGGGCATGCGCCAGTAGCCCTTGAACACATTGGGGCCGCGCACCTGGATATTGCCGATCTCGCCCACGGGCACCTGCTCGCTTGCGTCGTCCACGATGCGCACGCCCACGCCGGGCAGCGCAAAGCCCACGGTGCCGGCGCGGCGCTCGGACTGGCCGCCGTTGTGCGCGTCGGCGCGGTAGGGATTGGAGGTCAGCATGATGGTCTCGCTCATGCCGTAGCGCTCCAGGATGACATGGCCGGTGCGCTCCTGCCAGTCGCGGTGCGTCTCCACCAGCATGGGGGCCGAGCCCGAGATGAACAGCCGCATGTGGGCCGCCGCCTCGCGCGTGAGCCGCGCGTCCGCCAGCATGCGCACATAGAGCGTGGGCACGCCCATGAAGACGGTGGCGTCGCGCATGCGCGAGATCACCGTGCCGGGCTCGAACTTCGACAGCCAGATCATGGGGCTGCCATTGATCAGCGCGCCGTGGATGGCCACGAACAGCCCGTGCACATGGAAGATGGGCAGCGCGTGGATGAGCACGTCGCCGTCCTGCCAGCCCCAGTAGTCCTTGAGCGTCTCGGCGTTGGACAGCATGTTGCCGTGCGTGAGCATCGCCCCCTTGCTGCGGCCCGTGGTGCCGCTGGTGTAGAGGATGGCGGCAAGGTCGTCCTCGCCGCGCTCCACCACCTCATGCTCGTCGCCATGGTGGGCCGCGCGTTCCAGCAGCGTGCCGCTGCGGTCGTCGCCCAGGGTGTAGACATGGGCCACGCCCGAGGTGAAGGCGATCTTGGAGACCCAGCCGAAATTGCCCGGCGCGCAGACCACGACGGCGGGCTCGGCATTGCCCACGAAGTATTCGATCTCGGCGCTCTGGTAGGCCGTGTTCAGCGGCAGGAAGACATGGCCGCTGCGCAGCGTGGCCAGGTAGAGCATCAGCGCCTCGACCGACTTTTCCACCTGCACGGCGATGCGGCTGGCGGGCGGCAGTTGCAGCGACTGCAGCAGGTTGGCCATGCGCGCGCTGCCACGGTCCAGGTCGGCCCAGCTGTAGAACAGGCTGGCGCCGTCCGCGCCTATGGCCTCTACGGCCCACTTCTGCAGATCCTGGGGAAAGGCGGCGCGCAAGGCAGCGAACAGATTGCGGTTGGTCATGGCTGTGAAGAAGAAGGAAGAGTCCGCGGGAAGCAGGGAAATCTCAGGCACGTTCATGGTTGGGCGAAGGCTGCGCCACGGACAGCTCGCGCAGGATGCGCTCGCGGTCCGCGTCCAGCGCGGGCGGCTGCCTGCGCACCAGGGGCTGATCGCACGCGGCCAGCAAGGGGTTGCCCGCCACGCGCAGCGTCTGGCCACCGGGGGCCTGCACCTGGGCCAGCATGCCGCGCTCGCGCACCTGGGGATGCTCGACGACATCGGCCACGCTGTTGTACTCCCCCGCCGGGATGCCATTATCAGTGAGCAGGCGCAGCCAATGCGCCCTGGGACTGTCCCGCAGGCGCGCCTCCAGCGCGGCCTTGAGTTCGGCCTGGTGCTCGCAGCGCAGGGCATTGCCGGCAAAGCGCGCGTCCTCGGCCAGTTCGGGCAATTGCAGCAGGCTGCACAGCTTGCGGAACAGCGCATCGCTGCCCACGGCGATGACGAACCAGCCGTCCTGCGCCGCGAACACATCGAAGGGTGCCATGGACGGATGCCGCGTACCCATGGGCCCCGGCACGCTGCCCAGCGCACCGAGCCGCGCCACGGGGTTCTCCAGCAAGGCCACCTGGCAGTCGAGCATGGAGACATCGACACGCTCGCCCTGCCCCGTGCGGGCGCGGCGCATGAGTGCGGCCTGCGTGCCGATGACGGCGTACAGCCCCGCGCCCAGGTCGCCGATGGACACGCCCACGCGGCAGGGCCCGGCGCCCGGGTGTCCGGTCACGCTCATCATTCCGCTCATGGCCTGCACCACCATGTCGTAGGCAGGAAAGCCGCTGTAGGGGCCCGTCTGGCCAAAGCCAGAGACCGACGTCATCACCAGCCGGGGATGGCGCGCATGCAGGGTCTCCCAGCCATAGCCGAGCTTGTCCATGGTGCCGGGGCGGAAGTTCTCGACCAGCACATCGGCGCCTTGCAGCAGGCGCTCGAAGACCTCGCGGTCCTGCGGCTGCTTGAGGTCCAGCGCAATGGATTCCTTGTTGCGGTTCACCGACAGGAAATAGGCCGAGCCCCCGTCCACAAACGGCCCGATGCCGCGCGCATCGTCGCCCGTGCCGGGCTGCTCCACCTTGATCACGCGCGCGCCCAGGTCGGCCAGCATCTGCGTGCACATGGGGCCGGCCAGCACGCGCGTGAGGTCGATGACGGTAAGGCCTTCCAGCGGCAGGCCCGTGGCTTGTTCATTCATAGGGATTTCCATATCGTTATCTATTGCTTGATGCGACACCCACAACCCGTGGGACCGGCGGGGCCCAAGACCAGGACACCGAGGAAGGGCCGCTCCCGCACCGAGGGTGTCGTCCCCCCCGCGAAGCGAGAGGGGGAAGGCGCGTGGCGCCTCAGGGGGTGTCTCACTGCAGCCCGGCGCCGGAACGCTGGGTCAAGGCCTTGGACTCCTGCCCTTCCTTCAAGGCCCAGGCACGGAATTCCTCAAGGGATGCCGAGGGCGCTGCCAGATTGCCCTGCTTGGCCAGCCTGGCCTTCACATCGGGGTCTTCCAGGGCCTTGGTGCTGGCATCGAACAGCTTCCTGGCCACCTCCTCGGGCAGGCCCGCCGGTGCGAACAGCCCGAACCAGAAGGTGTAGTCAAAGCCCGGCACGCCGGACTCCTTCATGCCCGGCAGCTCGGGAAACAGCGGCGAGCGCTCTGCCGTGCTCACGGCCAGCATGCGCAGCTTGCCGGCCTGGGCCAGCGGCAGCACCGAGGGCGGCGTGCCGAAGGTCAGGTCCACATCGCCGGCGGCCACGGCCTGTATCGATGGCGCACCGCCCTTGAACGGCACATGCAGCATGCGCAGCCCGCCGCTGGCGCCCGCGAACGACAGCGTGGCCAGGTGCGTGATCACGCCTGCGCCCGAGGAGGAATAGCTGAGCTTGTCGGGCTGGCTGCGCGCCAGCGCCACCAGGTCGTCCACGCCCTGGCCCGGAAAATCCTTGCGCACGGCCAGCAGCATGGGGGCCGAACTCCAGCGCGTGATGCCCGTGAAGTTGCGCGCGCCGTCATAGCGCGCGCTCTTGTAGAGCAGCTGGTCCGAGCCATAGATATTGGCGCTGCCCAGCAGCAGCGTGTAGCCGTCGGGCGCTGCACGCGCCACATGCTCGGAGGCCAGCGTGGTGCCGGCGCCCGGGCGGTTGTCCACCAGCAGGGGCTGGCCCAGGATCTTGCCGACCTTGTCGGCCACGATGCGCGCCACCGCGTCGGCGCCGCCACCGGGCGGAAATCCCACGACCAGCGTGACGGGCCGGGCGGGATAGGACTGGGCCATCGCGCCACCGGCCAATCCGGCCAGCAGCAACGACAGTGCAAAACGCTTGAACATGGCTTGTCTCCTGTTTATTGATACCCCCTGAGTCGCTGCGCGCCTTCCCCCAAAGGGGGACGACACCCTCGGTGCGGGAGCGACCCTTCCTCGGTGTCCCCGAGTTGGGCCGCGCCGGTTCCGTGGGCTGTGGGCGGTAGGCAGCACCACGGGCAATCTGCGTGTATGCGGGAGGATGCGGTTCAGCGCCCCTTGAACTCCGGACTGCGTTTCTCGCGCCAGGCCCGGCCGCCTTCCTGCAGGTCTTCGGAGGCGATGCTGCGCTGCACCTCGCGCGTGATCTCGGCCACGTCATGGCGGCCACGCGCTATCAGGTTCAGGTGCTTTTTCATGCCGAACAGGGGGATGGGCGCCATGGCGGCCAGCGTGCCGGTGAGCTGCTCCACGGCCGCGGCGAAGGCGGCGGGATCGGCCAGATGGGTGAGGAATCCGCAGGCCTTCATCTCCGGGGCCTGGATGCGCTCGCAGGTCAGGAACAGCCGCTTGGCCGTGTCCAGGCCCAGGCGCGAGACATAGCGCTCCAGCCCGCCCGCGTAGAAATGCAGGCCCAGGCGCGCGGCCGGCATGAACATTTCGGCCGCCGTGCTGCCCACGCGAAAGTCGCAGGCCAGGGCCATGTCGGTGGCGCCGCCGTAGACGCCGCCGTGGATCGCGGCCACGGTCACGGCGCGGCATTGTTCGATGGCGTCCACCATCTCGCCGAAGCTGCTGCCCTCGGTCTGGCTTCCCTGGATCTCTGATATATCATAACCACTGCAAAAGTACTTGCCTTCGCTGCGCAGCACCACCACGCGCACATCGTCGCGGTGGTTGATATGCTCCATGTGCGCGACCAGCGCGCCCAGGTCTTCCGGGGCCAGCTTGTTGGCCGCTTCGGGACGCTGCAGCGTGATGGTGGCCAGGTGATCCTGGATGTCGAGTCTGGGTGTCATATGTATCAGTCAGTCAATCAGATATATTTGAATTAGAAAATGCTTCCAGCCAAGCAGCCATTGGAGAAAACCCCGGCCACGTCCAGCCTGCAGGAGCGTATACGGCAATCGCTGGAAGACGAGCTGCGCTCGGGCGCCATGCGGCCCGGCGACGCCATCGACGAGCCGGCCCTGTGCGAACGCTTCGGCGCCTCGCGCACCCCCGTGCGCGAGGCGCTGCTGCTGCTGGTGGCCAAGGGGCTGGTGGAGATCGTTCCGCGCTCGGGCATCTATGTGCGGCGGCTGGATGCGCGCGAGCTGGTGGCCATGATGGAAGGCCTGGCCGAGCTGGAAGGCGTGCTGGCCCGGCTGGCTGCCACGCGCATCCATGCGCAGCTGCGCGAGCGGCTGCAGGCGGCGCTGGCGCACACCGCCGCCTGCGCCCAGGCGCAGGATGCCGAAGGCTATGTGCAGGCCAACATGCAGCTGCACGAACTGATATACGAGGCCAGCGGCAACGACTTCATCGTGGAGCAGACGCGGCTGCTGCGGCTGCGCATCACGCCCTACCGTGGCCGCATGTTCGAGAAGCCCGGCCGGCTTGCGCGCTCGCAGCAGGAGCACGCCACCGTGGTGGCCGCCATCTGCGCAGGCCAGGCGGAGGTGGCCGCCGAGGCCATGCGCCAGCACATCTGCGCAGGCGGCAGCGCCTTCACCGACATGGTGCTGGGCGCGCCCGCGCAGGCGGGCTACGAACGCCCGCGCAAGTCAAGGTAGCCCGAAGAGGGCTCAGGGCCGCACTTCAAAGGCCAGGAACTGCGTGACCTGGTTGTCCGCGAAGTTGTTGTCGGCCACCAGCACCAGGGTGCGGTTGCCGTTGGCCAGGCGCGGACCCCAGGAGATGCCTTCGATGTTGTCCAGCTTGATGCCTTGGTAGGTCACGGGCATTTCCAGCAGCAGCTCGCGCTTCATGGGCTTGTAGCTGGCGCCCACCAGGCTCTTGAAGCTGCGCACGTCGGTGGTGTCCGGCTCGATGGTGGCGCGCGTCAGGCGGATGGTGTTGCCCACGCCATCGGCAAAGGCGCGCTCGATGGCGATGAACTCGTTGTTGGAGACGGCCAGCAGCTCGGGCAGGCCGTTGTCCGGCGGAAAGCTGCCGCTGGCGGCCTTGTCCAGGGGAATCTTCGGCAGTTGGTAGGCGTACTGCGCGCCGGACTTGCCCGTGGCCGGATCGAGCTTAAGGACGCGGATGACGCTGCCCGCAACCAGCGTGGTGAGGGGGCCGTCTTCCACCAGCGCATCCTCGTTGGCCGTGAATACGCTGCCGGCGGGCGTGACGGCCAGGGCCTCGAACAGCTTGTTGTTGCGCCCTCCGCTGGTGGTGTTGTCCACGTAGTTGAAGGCCGCAGGCGTCTCGAAGTCGCGCACGAAGCTGCCGTCGACCTTGATCTCGCGCACAAAGGGCTGGAACAGGCTGGCGGGGTCGGTGCTGAAGTTGCCCTCGCTGGACACGTAGAGGTTGCCGTTGGGCGCCACGCGGATGCCTTCGGGGTCCACGGTGCGGCGTGTGCTGGGCAGCGGCTGGCCGTCGCGGCCCTTGAGCGTGACCATCTTGCGGATGGTCACGGCCTGGATGGCCTTGTCATCGAACTGAATGCCCAGGTTGTAGAAGCGCGGCGTGCCACGCTCGCCGCCGCGCTCATCGGAGATGGCCCAGTAGCTGCCATCGGGCGCGCGGTCAAGGCCGGAGATGCCGCCGAACTCCACGCCGTCGAACAGTGTCTTGGTCCTGATGCTGTAGTCGCCGATCAGCCGCAGCGAGCCGATGGTCTCGGGGCCGTCGTCGCTGCCGCCGCAGCCTGCCAGGCCCGTGGCCGTGCCGAAAGCCAGGACCAGCGCGAGCAGCACGGATGCGGGCGAGCGGACCTTGTCTGCCTTGTTCATATTCCCTCCCAGGATGGATCTCAGAAGGGATGGACCGTAGCCAAGGCCCGTGACAGGGTGGTGACATGCACGCGCATGCCGCCGCCCTGCCCCTGCCCTGACCGGCCCCTCGTCCGCTACTCCAGCTTGGCGCCCGAGGCCTTGACCACCTGCGCCCAGCGCGCGATCTCGCCATGCACCATGGCCGCGAACTGCTGCTGGTTCATGCCGCCGTAGTCGGCGCCGTTGCGCGCCCAGATGGACTTGATCTCTTCGGCCGAGCCTATGCGCTGCACCTGGTCGATGACCTGGGCCTGCACGGCCTGCGGCGTGCCCTTGGGCGCCCACAGGCCGTACCAGGTCGTGACCGTGTAGTCGGGCAGGCCGGACTCGGCCGCGCAGGGCACGTCGGGGAAGGCGGGGTTGCGCTTGTCGCCAGAGACCATCAGCGCGCGGATGCGTCCGCTCTTGATGTGCTGGGCCGACGAGCCCAGGCCGTCGAACATCATGTCCACATTGCCGGCGATCAGGTCCTGCAGCGCCGGGCCCGCGCCCCGATAGGGAATGTGGGTGATGAAGGTATTGGTCTGCAGCTTGAACAGCTCGCCGGCCAGGTGGTGCGAGGTGCCCGCGCCCGCCGAAGCGTAGTTGAGCTTGCCCGGCCGCTTGCGCAGGTCGGACAGCAGCTCCTGCACGGTCTTGTGCGGCACGTTGCGCGGGTTGACCACCAGCACCTGGGGCACGCTGGCCAGCAGGGCCAGCGCGATGAAGTCGCGCTCCAGGTCATAGTCCAGGCGCGGGTACATGGACGGCGCAATCACATGGTGGGTGCCGCCCATGAAGAAGTTGTAGCCGTCCGGCGCCAGCTTGGCCGCGTAGCTGGCGCCCAGGGTGCCGCCTGCGCCGCCGCGGTTGTCGATCACCAGGGTCTTGCCCGCGCTCTTGGCGAACTGGGCCGAGAACGGCCGGGCAAAGGCATCGGTGCCCCCGCCGGCCGGAAACGGCACGACCAGGTTCACGGGTTTGGACGGCCAGTCCGCCGCCGCGCGGGCTGCCATGGGCAGGGCCAGCGCGGCCATCGAGGCCCCGGCTGCGCGCAACACCGCGCGCCGCCCCGTGGGGTGGGAAGCTTGCATGACTTGTCTCCTTGTCGCCTCTTTGAGGCTGTCTTCGTTGTCAGGCGCAGCAGTCCCTGTGCAAGAAAAGGGGCACGGCCTGCGCCGCGCCCCTTTTCATTTGCACAGGGCTTCGATGTCCGAGGACACCGGTATGCGGCCCTGCGCCAGCAGGCCGCGATGCTTGTCCAGGCGCTTGAGGTCGTAGAGGTAGTTGACCATCAGCCCCAGCGACTGCTTGAGTCCCTTGGCCGACAGGTCGGCCGCCCAGTTGAGCCGCTCCACGCGCGCGCCGTTGCCCAAGTGAAAACGCGCTACCGGGTCCAGCGGCCGGCCCTTGGCCGTCTCGCGCCCCAGATAGTGGGCAGCGCAGAACAGCAGTGCGCGGCGCACGGGTGCGTCGGGCTTGAGATCCTGCGGCGCATCCAGCGCCGCCAGCAGGTGCTCGGCGCCCATGCCGCCGGCCTTGAGCTCGAAGGCCTTGCGCTGGCGCTCGTCCATCTTCTCCAGGATGGCATCGCCGTGCTTGGCGATCCAGGCACGCAGGCCCGGAATGGGAGACAGCGTGGCGAAATGGCGCAGCCGGGGGAACTCGCCCGTCAGCGTCTCCACCACATGCTTGATCAGCGAGTCGCCGAAGCTCACGCCGCGCAGGCCGGTCTGGGTGTTGCTGATGGAGTAGAAGATGGCCGTGGTGGCGCGGCCCAGGTCGGCGGCGGCCGCCGTCTCGTCCAGCAGCGGGGCGATGCTGTCGGACATCCGGTCCACCAGCGCCACCTCCACGAAGATCAGCGGTACGGTGGGCATGCGCGGGTGGAAGAACCCGTAGCAGCGCCGGTCGCTGTCCAGGCGGTTCTTGAGGTCGGCCCAGCTGCGGATGTCGTGCACGGCCTCGTACTGGATGAGCTTTTCGATCAGCGAGGCCGGCGAGTCCCAGCTCAGGCGGCGCAGCTCCAGCAGGGCCACGTCGAACCAGTTGGCAAACAGATGCTCCAGCTCGGCGTCCAGCGCGGAAAAGCGCTGCTGCTCCGCCTTGGGCAGGGCCAGCAGTTCGGCGCGCAGGTCCACCAGAAAGCCCATGCCGCCCTGGGGCTGGGCAAAGCGCTGCAGCAGCCGCGTGCGCGGCGACATCAGCGCGCGGCGCAGGTCCATCTCGGCCTGGCCGCGCTCGGCATCGCTGGCCGCCGTGTCATAGCGCTTGCGCGCGGCCATCAGGGCTTCGGTATCGGGGCCGAACTGCTCGACGATCAGCGCCCAGAAATCCTTGTGCGCAGGCAGCTCGGCCTGGGCGTACCAGTCCATGAGCAGTTGCGCATGGCGGCCGCCCTCGACATCGCTCAGACCGGCGTCGGCGGCAGCCTGCAGGTCTTCCATGAGCTTGCGCAGCTCGCGCGGGGACAGCACTTCCTGGCCGCGCCGCAGGGTGGCCTGCAGGCGCTGGGCCGTGCCGCGCGGCGCGGGACCCTTGGCTGCCTCGCCCTCGGACTTTGTTGCAGGCGCAGCCGCATCGGTGCTGCGAAAGCGGGACACATTGCGGGCAATCCAGTCAGTAGCCAGACCCATTCAGAAGTTCCTCCATGTCAAGCGGTCACGGGACTGTCATGCCGCCAATCGGCCAATGACAATCTTTTGCTGCTCACATTATGAGAGTCTGCACGGCAGACCGTGTACGCCGATGTCGCGTTCTTGTCTTCGGGCTATCCCCATGCACGCCCCTGCCCCCTCTCCCGTCAACCTTGCACAAAAAAACAAAGCGGGCACCAGGCCCGCTTCGTATCCGTGCGTACCGCCGGCCTCAGGCCGGCTTGCCCGCCTGGGCGGGATAGGCCGGGCGCCCCGCGGCCCAGAACCACATGGCGATGCCACCGATCACCATGGGCACGCACAGCCACTGGCCCATGCTCATGCCCAGCGACAGCAGGCCCAGGAAGTCATCGGGCTCGCGGAAGTACTCGGCAATGAAGCGGAAGGCGCCGTAGCCGACGAGGAAGACCGCCGCCACCTGGCCCGGCTTGTGCTCCTTGCGCGCATACAGCCACAGCAGCACGAACAGCAGCAGGCCTTCCAGCAGGAACTGGTAGACCTGCGAGGGGTGGCGCGGCAGCATGGAGCCGCTTTGCGGGAAGACCATGGCCCAGGGCAGCTCGGGGCTGGCGAAGCGGCCCCACAGTTCCCCGTTGATGAAGTTGCCGACGCGGCCGGCCGCCAGGCCCGTGGGCACGCAGGGCGCGACGAAGTCGGCCACCTCCAGCCAGGAGCGTGCTCGCGATCGCGCGAACCAGACCATGGATGCGATCACGCCGACCAGGCCGCCATGAAAGCTCATGCCGCCCTGCCAAACATAGAAGATCTCCAGCGGGTGGCTCAGGTAGTAGCCCGGCTTGTAGAACAGGCAATAGCCCAGCCGGCCGCCGACGACCACGCCGAGCACGCCCAGGAAAAGAATGTCTTCCACGTCCTTGCGCGTCCAGGCGCGGTCGCCCTGCATGCGCACGAAGGGCGGGTGGCGCAGCCTGCGCGTTCCCAGCCAGAGGAAGAGGCCGAAAGCGGCCAGATAGGTCAGGCCGTACCAGTGCACGGCGAGGGGCCCGATCTGCAGGGCCACGGGATCGATCTGCGGGTACATCAGCATGGTCGGCATTGTGCCGCAGCGCCGCATGGCCGGCGCCGGCCAGGGGTTGGAAAGCTGGCGGCGCGGCGGTTCAGCCCGGCTGGCTTTCCTGGATGGCCATGAGCTTGTCCAGGGCCGCGAACAGATGGCGCTGCTCGGTGGAGGTCAGCAGTTGCTCCAGCTCGTCTTCGAGTTGCACCACCACGCCCTCGGCCCGCGCCTGCAGCGCGCTGCCTTCGGCCGTCATGTGCAGCTGCTGCAGCCGGCGGTCGCGCGGATCGGGCTGGCGCCCGATAAGCCCGCGCTGCACCAGGCGCTCGACCACCGGCACCAGGTTGGAGGGCGAGATGTCCAGCGCCTCGCCCAGCTGGCGCAGGTAGATGCCGGGATTGGAGTGGATCAGCACCAGGATGGAGAACTCGCTGGGCTTGAGGTCCAGTTCGGCCACGCGCCGCGCGAACAGCTTGTGGATGTGGATTTCCGCGCGCGTGAGGCGGTAGCCCAGGAAACGCTGCAGGCGCGACTGATCGACGGCGGGTTCGGAGGAGCTGTCCATGGACACGGATCTGGAAGAGGAAGAAGGCATACCGAGGCAAAGCCGCCCCGGCGCCTGCGGATCTTCAGGGCCGGTGCGGCGTTCCATCATAAAAGCCCCGGCTGCCCGCTCAGGCCAAGGCAGCCGGCAGCGGCGTGCGCGCGGCGGACTCGGTGCGGCGCAGCCAGTGCTCCGCATCCAGCAGCCCATGCGCGAAGAACCAGGCCGCGCTGTCCGCCTTGGAGCGGCGCAGCGCCGGATCGGCCAGCGGCTGGCTGACACGCGCCGCGCGCGCCCAGGCAAAGGCCATGCACAGCGTGCCGACCAGGCGCAGATAGTCCTCGGCGCAGCGCGCCAGCAACGGGGCGTCGCCTGCGGCGCGGGCGCACAGCGCGCCCGTCAGCGCTTCGGTGCGATCGCTCCAGCTGCGCAGCGCGCCGGCCAGGCCGGGCTCCATGCCCGCCGCCTCGCAGGCAGCGGCCTCCTCGCGCAGTGCCGCCAGCAGCGGTGCCAGGGCGGCCCCGCCGCTGGCTGCCACCTTGCGCTGCAGCAGGTCCAGTGCCTGGATCTGGTTCGTGCCCTCGTAGATCATGGCGATGCGGGCATCGCGCAGCGTCTGCTCTATGCGGTACTCGTGCACATAGCCGTAGCCGCCGAAGACCTGCAGCGCCTCGCTGGCCAGCGCAAAGCCCCGCTCGGTGAAGAAGGACTTGACCACGGGCGTGAGCAGCGAGGCCAGCGCATGGGCCTGGGCGCGCTCCTCGGCATCCGGCGCCTGTTCGGCCAGGTCCAGCTGGTGCGCCACCCAGCCTGCAATGGCGCGCATGCCTTCGGTCCAGACACGCAGGTCGGCCAGCATGCGCTGCACGGCCGGCTGCAGGGCGATGGGGTCGGCGGGGCCCTGCGCATCGGCGGGCCGGGGCTGGGCGCGCATCTGGCGGCGCTCGGCCGCATAGGCGCGCGCCAGTTGCCAGGCCATCTCGGCATGGCCCAGGCCCTGCAGGCCCACGTGCAGGCGGGCGGAATTCATCATCACGAACATGGCGGCCAGGCCCTGGTGGGGCTGGCCGACCAGCCAGGCCTGCGCACCCTCGAAGCGCATGGCGCAGGTGGCGCTGCCCTTGATGCCCATCTTCTTTTCGATGCCGTCGCAGTGAATGGCGTTGGGCAGGAACCCGCCGCCGTCCTGCGGAATGCCGCGCGGCGCCAGGAACAGCGACAGCCCGCGCGTGCCCGCCGGCGCATCGGGCAGGCGCGCCAGCACCAGGTGCACGATGTTCTCGCTCATGTCCTGGTCGCCGCCCGAGATGAAGATCTTGCTGCCGTCCAGGCGGTAGCTGCCATCGCCCCGGGGCCGGGCCTGGCTGCGCAGCAGGCCCAGGTCGGAGCCGGCCTGGGGCTCGGTCAGGCACATGGTGGCCAGCCAGCGCCCGCTGACGATGTGCGGCAGATAGGTGGCGCGCAGGTGCGCGTCGCCATGGGCGTGCAGGCAGGCATAGGCGCCGTGCAGGATGCCCGGGTACATGGTCCAGCCATGGTTGGCCGAGGCCAGCATTTCGTGCAGCGCGGCATCCAGCAGCTGGGGCAGGCCCTGGCCGCCGGCCTCGGGCGCGCAGGCCAGGGCCGGCCAGCCGGCTTCCACGAAGGCCGCATAGGCCTCGGGAAAGCCATCGGGCGTGCGCACCCTGCCCTCTTCCAGTCGACATCCCTGCAGGTCGGCCGGGCCGTTGAGCGGCGCCAGCACGTCGGCGCAAAAGCGCCCGGCCGCCTCGACCACCATGTCGGCCGTCTCCTGGTCCAGGGCGTCATGGGCCGGCATGCGGCGCCAGTCGGCCTCTGCGCCCAGCCAGTGCTGCTGGACGAAGCGAATGTCCTGCAGCGGCGGCTGGTAATGCGAGCAAATTGATGCCTGCGCGCTCATGCCCGGCCCTCCATGGCCGCGACCAGGCGGCGGTAGGGGCCGATGGCGCTGGCCAGGCACAGCACGGACAGCAGCGCGGCCAGGGCGGACACCAGGCCCAGCGACAGGCCCACGAGCTTTTCGTCATGGAAGACGAAGTCCGTGAAAAAGGCCACGAGGAAGGGGCCGAGCCCCAGGCCGATCAGGTTGATCAGCAGCAGGTAGATGGAAGTCACCTGGCCGCGCAGCTGGTTGGGCGTGACCGCCTGCAGGATGGGCGGCGCCAGCGCCACCGGCATGCCCAGGAAAAAGGTGGTGACCGCCACGGCCACCAGGGCCACGGTGGGCGTCTGGGCAAAGGCCAGCACCAGGCCGCTGGCGATGAGCACGCAGGTGGCCACCAGCGAGATGACGATCGAGCCCACCTGCTTGCCGCGCGCCGTGAGGTAGTCGGCCAGGAAGCCACTGAGCAGCATGCCGCCAATGCCGAAGGTCAGGATGATGACGCCGTAGGCGGGGCCGATCTCGCCGGGCGTCCAGCCCCACTGGCGGATGAAGGTGGCCGGCAGCCAGGCCGTGACGCCGAAGGTGATCATGGCCGTGATGCCAGGCGCCAGCAGCAGCGGCAGGAAGGCGCGCTTGTTGCGGAACACATGGGACAGATCGGGCACGGGGCCTGCTGCAGCGGCGGCCCTGGCGGAGGCGCCTGCCGCCTGCAGGCCGCGGCGCACCGGCTCGCGCACGGTGTACATCAGCGCCACCAGCGGAATGCCGGGCAGGGCCACGAAGATGAAGGCCGCCTGCCAGGGCTTGAAGCTGCCCAGCAGCGGGAACACCACCTCGCCGGCCTGGCTGGTGGCCTGGATGACCAGGCCGCCCACGATGAAGGCCGTGGCCGAGCCGATATACACGCCCGAGGTGTAGATGCTCATGGCGCGCGCGCGGCGCTCGGGAGGGAAATAGTCGGCCAGCATGGAATAGGCCGCCGGCGACAGCGCCGCCTCGCCCACGCCCACGAACATGCGCGCCACGAACAGCGAGACAAAGCCCGTGACATAGCCACCGGCCGCCGTGGCCACCACCCAGATCGCCATGCCGATGACGATGAGGTTGCGGCGGTTCCAGCGGTCGGCCAGGCGCCCCAGGAAGATGCCGACGAAGGTGTAGAAGATGGCGAAGGCAAAGCCGTGGACGATGCTGAACACCCAGTCCGACAGCTGCAGATCCTTCTTGATGGGCTGCACCAGCAGGCCCAGGATCTGCCGGTCCACGAAGGAAAGGGTGTAGGCCAGCAGCAGGATGATGGTGACGTAGTAGGCATAGCCGAGTCCGTTCGACTCGGCCGGCGCGGGCGTGGACACGCGGCCCGGCGGGTAAGGCAGGCTCATGGAGACCTCCTGTGGAGGAAGGGAAAGCGAAAAAAAGAAAGCGGGAAAGCGAGACAGGGCTGCGCATGGAAAGGGCCGGCGCACCGCGCCAGCCCTTGCGCGATCATCAGCCGGCGCTGTGCTCGACCAGCATCAGCGCATCAAGCGCCACCACGCCCTGCCCTTCGGGCAGCACGATGACCGGGTTCAGGTCGATCTCGCGGATGGCCGGCGTGCCGCGCAGCACCTGGCCCAGGCGCACGATGAGTTCGGCCAGCGCCTGGCGGTCCAGCGCCGGGGCGCCACGGTAGCCGTGCAGCAGCGGCGCGCCCTGCAGCCGGTCCAGCTCGCGCAGCACCTCGCCGGTGGACAGGTCGGCATCCAGCAGGCGCGCATCGCGCATGATCTCGGCCGTCACGCCGCCCAGGCCGGCCAGGATCACCGGGCCCCACTGCGGATCGTTGCGCGCGCCGATGATCATCTCCAGGCCGCGTTGGCCCATGGTCTCGATCAGCACGCCGTCCAGCGCAATGGCGCTGTCATAGGCCGCCACGTTGGCATGCAGCCGGCCCCAGGCCTCGCCCATGGCCTGCGCGTCGGCAATGTTCAGGATCACGCCGCCCGCATCGCTTTTGTGGCTGAGGTCGGCGGACTGCGCCTTGAGCGCCACGGGCCAGCCGATCTCCGACGCAATCGCCACGGCCTGCTCGGCCGAGGTGGCCAGCCGGCCGCGCGCAAAGGGTATGCCGGCCTGTGCCAGCACGGCCTTGGATTCGTACTCGGGCACCACCGTGCGGCCTACGGGCAGGGTCAGGGCGACGGGCTGGGCATCGGTGCGCTCGAAACTGCGCTGACTGAAGGCGGTCAGGCGCTGCACGGCGCGCAGGGCACGCTCGGTGCTGGGGAAGTACGGCACGCCCAGCGCACGCATCTCGGCGATGAACTCGGCAGGCACGGCCGCGCCCTCGTCCAGGCCCGCCACGATGACGGGCTTGGCCGGCCGCAGCTCGCGCACGGCGCGCAGCACGGGCGGCATCTTGATGCCGCAGGTCACCGGATCGCCCTGGATCAGGCCGACCAGGACGGTGGAAAAGCGCGCATCGCCAAACAGCGCATCCAGCGTGCGGAAATACAGATCCGGCTCCACCAGGCCCTGGGCCGTGAGGTCCAGCGGGTTGCTCACGCCCACGAACTCGGGCAGTGCAGCCCGCAGCGCGGGCGAGTCGTCGTCGCCGATGGCGGGCAGGGCCAGGCCCAGTTCCTCGGCCCAGTCCAGCGTCAGCGCCTTGAAGGCGCCGGACTCGCCCAGCACGGCAACTCCCGCTGCAGCGGCTGCACCGGCCCCACCAGCCGATGGCAGCACGGGGCAGCGGATGGCGATCTCGGCGATGTCGCCCAGCTCCTCCAGTGTCTCGGCAAACACGGCGCCTGCGCGTTCCAGCTTGGTGCGCATCAGCGCATAGTCGCCGGCCATGGCGCCGGTGTGCGTGGCGGCCGAGGCGCGCGCCGCACTGCTCTTGCCCGGATGCAGCAGCACCACGGACTTGCCCAGGCTGCGCGCACGGGCCACGGCGGCCAGGATGCGCGCGGGCTGACGGAACTGCTCGACGATCATGGCGACCACGCGCGTGGAGGGCTGCTCCAGCAGGAAGTCCACATAGTCCTCGGCATGGCTGGCGGCCTCGTTGCCCGTGGAGATGGCGTGCGACAGCGGCAGCGCGCGGCTGGCCAGCGTGGTGCACAGCACGGTCATCATGGCGCCGCTTTGCGAGACCACGCCAATGGCGGGCCGCGCGGCATCGGCCTGCTGCGCGTCGATATTCACCTCGACAAAGGTCAGCGGCACGCGCTGCAGGTAGTTGATGCAGCCCAGGCAGTTGGGGCCTTCCACCACCATGCCCGCCTCGGCGGCAATGCGTGCGATCTCGCGCTGCTCGGCCATGCCGCGCTCGCCCGCCTCGGCAAAGCCTGCCGAGAAGATCACCGCCGCGCCCACGCGGCGCGCCGCCAGTGCGCGCACCGTGTCCAGCACAAAGGGCTGGGGGATGGCCAGCACAGCCACATCCACGCCTTCGGGCAGCTGATCGACCGAGGCCAGGCAGGCCCGCCCGGCGATCTCGCTGCGCTTGGGATTGATCAGGTGGATGTCGCCGGCGAAGCCGTTGCGCTCCAGATTGCCCAGCACCGATGCGCCCAGCGCACCCGGCGTGGCCGAGGCGCCGACGATGGCGATGGAACGCGGCCTCAGCAGCCTGCCGATGTCGGGCCGCAGGGCGGCCGCCATCTCTGTCGTTGTCATTCTTGTCTCCAATGGGTTGGCGGCAGGCGCCCTAGCAGCGAGGGCGCGGCCACTCAGGATGTGCGGGTCTTCAGGACTTTTGCTTCGAGAGGTCGTAGGTGCCCAGGCCGGGCTTGTAGGTCTTGTCGTCCAGGAACTGGCGCATGCCTTCCTTGCGGCCTTCGTTGTCATAGCTGTTGGCGGCTTCCTGGGCACGCACCAGGTAGTCCTCGGCGTTGTCGTAGCTCATGTCGCGCACGCGACGGATGGCGTCCTTGGTGGCCTTCAGGGCGCTGGGATTCTTCTGCAGCAGGGCCTCGGCCACTTCGGTGACGCGGGCCTGCAGGCGATCGGCCGGCAGCGACTCGTTGACCAGGCCCCACTCGGCGGCCGTGCGGCCGTCGATGTTCTCGCCCAGCATGGCGTGGTACATGGCACGGCGGAAGGACAGCAGCTCCACCGCCACCTTGGAGGCGCCGCCACCGGGCAGGATGCCCCAGTTGATTTCGGACAGGCCGAACTTGGCGTCATCCGAGGCAAAGGCCAGGTCGCAGGCGAACAGGGGGCCGTAGCCGCCGCCGAAGCACCAGCCGTTGACCATGGCAATGGTCGGCTTCTGGAACCAGCGCAGGCGGCGCCACCAGCCATAGCTCTCGCGCTGGGCCTTGCGGGTGCCGGCCAGGCCGGTGGCCTCGGTCTCGCGGAAGTATTCCTTCAGGTCCATGCCGGCCGTCCAGGCCGTGCCTTCGCCTGCAAGCACGACCACGCCCACGTCGTCACGGAACTCAAGGTCATCGAGCACACGCATCATCTGGCGGTTGAGCTGGGGGCTCATGGCGTTGCGCTTTTCGGGGCGGTTGAATTTCACCCAGGCCACGCGGCCTGTGACGGTGCAGGACACGGTCTGTTCTTCGGTACGTTCGGTGCTCATTGCGCTTCCTTGTGCAAAGGGGAAATGGGGTTTTGGACACCGATGCTTCGGTTCCATAATCGTTATGATAAATAACTATTATTGAAGCCCGCAATACAGCGTTTACCCTAGCCCCAGCCCTCCGCCAGCCTGCCGCGATGCGAATGCTTCTGCGTCGCGCATGCATGCAATGCGCCGTCCACGGGGAATTGCAGCGCGCGCTTTGGCCCAAGGGCCGGTTCACGCGATACTTGCGGCGTTCACACAGTCAGGAGAAGAAGAACATGCAAGGCCAACCAGAAGTCATCGAATGCCTCATAGAGTTGCTGCGCGGCGAGCTTGCCGCGCGCGACCAGTACTTCATCCACTCGCGCCAGTACGAAGACCAGGGCCTGCTGCGCCTGTTCGAGCGCATCGGCCATGAGATGGAAGAGGAAACCCAGCACGCCGACGCCATCCTGCGCCGCATCCTGTTCCTGGGCGGCCGCCCCGACATGCGCCCGCACGAGTTCACGCCCGGCGAGACCGTCGAAGAGATGCTGCGCAAGGACCTGGCCACCGAATACCGCGTGCGTGACAGCCTGCGCTCGGCCATGGCCCTGTGCGAGCGCCACAGCGACTTCAACAGCCGCGACCTGCTGCTGGCCCAACTGCGCGACACGGAAGAAGACCACGCCTACTGGCTGGAGAAGCAACTGGGCCTGATCGAGAAGATCGGCCTGCCCAACTACCTGCAAAGCAAGATGGGCGAGCCGGCCTGAATGAAGCTCCCCCTGAGGCGCTTCGCGCCCTCCCCCTCTCTCGCTTCGCGGGAGGGGGACGACAGCCTCGCGGCGGGGCGGCCCTTGCTCGCTGTCCCTTGTTTTGGCCGCGCCAGTTTTTCTGGCACTTCCCATAAATGAGAGTGGGCTGTTTGCTCCACGATGAAAACCCGAACCGGCAGCCACGATGAAACGGCAAGCCGGTCGCCCCACGATGAAACAAGAGCCCTCAAGGGCCTGAGAGAAGAGAAAAGAAAAAGGGATGGAAAGCCGCAAGGCCTTCCATCCCTTTTCATTTTCATCGGGTGCGCACCGCCGGGCGGCGGTGCTGCCCGGTGTCAGTCGTCCAGCAGGGACAGGTCGCGCACGGCGCCCTTGTCGGCCGACATCACCAGCTTGGCATAGGCCTTGAGCGCGGCCGAGACCTTGCGCGGGCGTGGCTCGGCGGGCTTCCAGCCCTTGGCATCCTGCTCGGCACGGCGGCGGGCCAGCTCCTCGTCGGAGACCAGCACGTTGATGCTGCGGTTGGGAATGTCGATGCGGATGCGGTCGCCGTTGCGCACCAGGCCGATGGCGCCGCCAGCGGCAGCTTCCGGCGAGCAGTGGCCGATGGACAGGCCCGAGGTGCCGCCCGAGAAGCGTCCGTCGGTCAGCAGTGCGCACTCCTTGCCCAGGCCCTTGGACTTGATGTAGCTGGTCGGGTAGAGCATTTCCTGCATGCCGGGGCCGCCCTTGGGACCTTCATAGCGCACGACGACGATGTCTCCGGCCTTGACCTTGTCGTCCAGGATGTTCTGCACGGCCTCGTCCTGCGACTCGGTCACGTGGGCCGTGCCTTCGAACACGTGGATGCTTTCGTCCACGCCGGCCGACTTGACCACGCAGCCGTCCAGGGCGATGTTGCCCGTCAGCACGGCCAGGCCGCCTTCCTTGGAGAAGGCGTGCTCGTAGGAGCGGATGCAGCCTTCTGCACGGTCCAGGTCCAGGCTGGGCCAGCGCGTGTTCTGGCTGAAGGCCACCTGGGTGGGAATGCCGGCCGGGCCTGCCAGGTAGAAGTGCCTGACGGCCTCGTCCTGGGTGGTGGTGATGTCCCACTGCGCCAGGCCTTCGCCCAGGGTCTTGGCGTGCACGGTGGGCACGTCGGTGTGCAGCTTGCCGGCGCGGGCCAGCTCGCCGAGGATGGCGAAGATGCCGCCGGCGCGGTGCACATCCTCGATGTGGTACTTCTGCGTGTTGGGCGCCACCTTGCACAGCTGGGGCACGGAGCGCGAGAGGCGGTCGATGTCGGCCATGGTGAAGTCGATCTCGGCTTCACGGGCAATGGCCAGCAGGTGCAGGATGGTGTTGGTGGAGCCGCCCATGGCGATGTCCAGCGTCATCGCGTTCTCGAAGGCCTTGAAGCCCACGGAGCGCGGCAGCACGGAGGCGTCTTCCTGCTCGTAGTACTCGCGGGCCAGCTCGACGATGCGGCGGCCGGCACGCTTGAACAGTTCCTCGCGGTCGGCATGCGTGGCCAGCACCGTGCCGTTGCCGGGCAGGGACAGGCCCAGCGCCTCGGTCAGGCAGTTCATGGAGTTGGCGGTGAACATGCCCGAGCAGGAACCGCAGGTCGGGCAGGCCGAGCGCTCGACCTGGGCGACCTGCTCGTCGGTGTAGTTGGAGTCGGCCGCGATCACCATGGCATCGACCAGGTCCAGCTTCTTGAACTCCAGCTTGTGCGTGTTGGGATTGGCCAGCTTGGTCTTGCCCGCCTCCATGGGGCCGCCGGAGACGAAGATCACCGGAATGTTCAGCCGCATGGCGGCCATCAGCATGCCGGGGGTGATCTTGTCGCAGTTGGAGATGCACACCAGCGCGTCGGCGCAGTGGGCGTTGACCATGTACTCCACCGAGTCCGCGATGATGTCGCGGCTGGGCAGCGAATACAGCATGCCGTCGTGGCCCATGGCGATGCCGTCGTCCACGGCGATGGTGTTGAATTCCTTGGCCACGCCGCCTGCGGCCTCGATCTCGCGCGCCACCAGCTGGCCCAGGTCCTTGAGGTGGACGTGGCCCGGAACGAACTGCGTGAAGGAGTTGGCGATGGCGATGATGGGCTTGTCGAAGTCGCCATCCTTCATGCCGGTGGCACGCCACAGGGCGCGCGCACCGGCCATGTTGCGGCCGCCGGTGGAAGTCTTGGAACGGTATGCGGGCATGGGGAATCCAGTTGTCTGTCGTCTCGGTCCATCCCTGGTCCTGTGGGGAAGGCCAGGGTCTGGGCGAAGATTATGGCGCAGCGCCCGCCGCACCGCTGGGGCCCAGGAATGCCCCGGCCGGCATGGGCCGCCCCTTTGCAGACCCCAGGCATCGCCTGCCGCGAAGCCTGCGCCGCCGTTCAAGACCCCTCAGCGGCGCGAACGCGAGCGCGTGCCCGTGCCCATGGCTTCCTTGTTCTTCTCGATGCGCTTCAAGCGCCGCTGCTCGATCTTGTCGGCCGCGCGCCGCTTGGTGTAGCCAGAGGTGTCGGCCCAGGCCCACCAGGCTGCCGTCACGCCATAGGCGCCCAGGATGACGTACCAGGACCAGGAGGCCACAGGCTCGATATCGGCCAACTTCAGCAGGGTGAGCAGGACCGCGATTCCCAACAGATACATAACTTCTCCTTCACCAGACGGTGCTTCACACGAGGTAACGCATCAGGCATGCGCGCCCACTACAATGTTTCGCATAATTATTCCCGACAACCCCCAGGAACTCATGATGAAGCAGACATTGATCGCATTGGCCTTGACCGTCGTCACCGTGGCTCCCGCCATGGCCGACCAGGCTCTTGCCGCCTCCAAGAACTGCATGGCCTGCCACGCCGTGGACAAGAAGCTGGTGGGCCCGTCCTACAAGGATGTGGCCTCCAAGTACGCAGGCCAGAAGGACGCGGTGGACAAGCTGGCTGCCAAGATCATGAAGGGCGGCAGCGGCGTCTGGGGTCCGGTTCCCATGCCCGCCAACCCCCAGGTCAACGATGCCGACGCCAAGAAGCTGGCCGCCTGGGTGCTGTCGCTGAAGTAAGTTCCGCCGGCCTCCCGCCTCGGGGCCCGCAACGAAAAAAACCGCGCAACGCAAGTCGCGCGGTTTTTTTTCATGGTCCTCCCGTGAATCCGGGCGCGGGCCGCCTACCTGTAGTCCGGAGCGCCTGCGCCGGGCTGCTGGTACAGGCGAACCTGCTGCTCCAGCTGCCCCACATAGGCGGCCGTGCTGTTGTCCGACTCCTGGGCACGCTGCACCAGGTGGGCCTCCAGCCCGTCCAGCCGCGCCATCAGCACTTCCTTGTCACGCGCATGCAGGTCTTCCAGCACGGTGCGCAGCTCGGTGAAACGCGAGGCCTCGGCCTTGTCGGCCAGGTCACGCTGGACCTGCATTTCCTTGGCGTGGCGGCGCGCCTCCATCAGTACCGAGCCCTGCAGCCACAGCACATAGGCGACGAAGAACACGCCCAGCAGGCAGGTCAGCGCCAGCATCAGCACGCCCAGCGGCGCCTGGACTTCGGTCACGCCCAGCGACACGACGGAAGGCGCGGCCAGCGTGTTCCAGTTGAATGCCGCCAGCAGCGCAATCAGGGCCACGGTGATCAGCAGCGACAGGGTTCTCAGATTCATGGTGCAACGCCTCCCTCGGCAGTGGTGAAAACAACAGCTTCGGTTGTACTGCAACCATCATGCCTGAGCTGTCGGCCCACACAAAATAGGACTGCAAGACAGCGCGCCGCCCGCAGTCCAGCCAAGAAAAAACCGGAGCCTGTGCTCCGGTTCTTCATGGCGGGCGTGTCCGCCCTCAGTTCGTCTCGGCCAACTGGTCGAGGATGGCCGGGTTCTCCAGCGTGCTCGTGTCCTGGGTGATGGCCTCGCCCTTGGCAATCGAGCGCAGCAGGCGGCGCATGATCTTGCCGCTGCGCGTCTTGGGCAGGTTGTCGCCAAAGCGGATGTCCTTGGGCTTGGCGATGGGGCCGATTTCCTTGGCCACCCAGTCGCGCAGCTCCTTGGCGATCTGCTTGGCCTCCTCGCCCGTGGGACGCGAGCGCTTGAGCACCACGAAGGCGCAGATGGCCTCGCCCGTCAGGTCATCGGGGCGGCCCACCACGGCGGCCTCGGCCACCAGGTCGGTCTTGGACACCAGGGCCGACTCGATCTCCATCGTGCCCATGCGGTGGCCCGAGACATTGAGCACGTCGTCGATGCGGCCCGTGATGCGGAAGTAGCCCCGGTCCTCGCTGCGCACGGCGCCGTCGCCGGCCAGGTAGGTCTGCCCGCCCAGCTCGGCCGGGAAGTAGCTCTTCTTGAAGCGCTCGGGGTCGCCCCAGATGGTGCGGATCATGCTGGGCCAGGGCTTGGTGACCACCAGCAGGCCGCCTGCGCCGTTGGGCAGTTCATGGCCGGTCTCGTCGACGATGGCGGCCATGATGCCCGGCAGCGGCAGCGTGCACGAGCCCGGCACCAGCGGCGTGGCGCCCGGCATGGGGGCGATCACGTGGCCGCCGTTCTCGGTCTGCCAGAAGGTGTCCACGATGGGGCAGCGCTCGCCGCCCACATTGCGGTGGTACCACATCCAGGCCTCGGGATTGATGGGCTCGCCCACGCTGCCCAGCAGGCGCAGGCTGGACAGGTCCGAGTTCTTCGGATGCACGGCGGCATCGCCGTCGGCGGCCTTGATCAGCGAGCGGATGGCCGTGGGCGCCGTGTAGAAGATGGTGCAGCCGTGGCGCTCGATCATCTGCCAGAAGCGGCCCGCGTTGGGGAAGGTGGGCACGCCCTCGAACACGATCTGCGTGGCGCCAGCGGCCAGCGGACCATAGGCCACGTAGGTGTGGCCGGTGATCCAGCCGATGTCGGCCGTGCACCAGAACACGTCGCTGGGCTTGAGGTCGAAGGTCCACTCCATGGTCTGCTTGGCCCACAGCACATAGCCGCCCGTGCAGTGCTGCACGCCCTTGGGCTTGCCCGTGGAGCCGCTGGTGTAGAGGATGAACAGCGGGTGCTCGGAATCCACGGCCACGGGCGCGCACTCGGTGCTCTGGCCGGCCAGGATCTCGCCGAAGGTCTTGTCGCGGCCTGCCGTCATGGCACAGGCCGTGGCCGTGCGCTCGTAGACGAAGACATGGCGCACGGCCTCGCAGCCGCCCAGCGCCAGCGCATCGTCCACGATGGCCTTGAGCGGCAGCTCCTTGCCGCCGCGCATCTGGTAGTTGGCGGTGATCACGGCCACGGCGCCCACGTCCACGATGCGCTCCTGCACCGCCTTGGCCGAGAAGCCGCCGAACACCACGCTGTGCGTGGCGCCGATGCGCGCGCAGGCCTGCATGGCGATCACGCCCTCGATGGTCATGGGCATGTAGATCAGGACGCGGTCGCCCTTTTGCACGCCCTGCGCCTTGAGCGCGTTGGCGAACTGCGAGACGCGCTCCAGCAGTTCGCGGTAGCTGACCTTGGTGACCTCGCCGCCATCGGCCTCGAAGATGATGGCCGTCTTGTGCTCGACGTCCGTGCCCATGTGCTTGTCCAGGCAGTTGGCGCTGGCGTTGAGTTCACCGTCGGCGAACCAGCGGAAGAACGGGGGATTGCTGTCGTCCAGCACCTGGGTGAAGGGCTTGGACCAGACCACGTTCTCGCGCGCCAGGCGGGCCCAGAAGCCCTGGTAGTCGTTCTCTGCCTCGGCGCACAGCGCCTTGTACTGCTCCATGCCGGAGATGCGGGCCTTGGCGGCGAAGTCTGCCGGCGGCGGGAAGACCCGGTTCTCCACCAGTACCGATTCAATGGGGGATGCTGTTGCGGTGCTCATGCTTGCTTGTCTCCTGGGCTGGCCAAATAAAAATTGTGGTGTGACTGTCGGGGGCCGGTCTTACATGCCACTGACTGAAACCCCCTTGGGCGCGTCTACCTGGGGATTCCCCGCAGTTCCCGGCTGTCACTGGCAATGGCCTGTTTCGCCGCTAAAATCGCGCGCCCGTTTTCCACGGCCATTGTCCCCTCCCATCCACGCTCCCACACCAGACAAGCGCGACCGACCACCATGGCCCGCCAGCAAAACTCCAATCGAGCCCCCGGCTCCCCCCTGCGTCCCCTGCCTTCCCTGATCTTCGCCAGCCGCTGGCTGCAGCTGCCGCTGTACCTGGGCCTGATCGCCGCCCAGGGTGTCTACGTCTGGCACTTCCTGCTGGAGCTGTGGCACCTGATCGAGGCCGCCTTCGGCAACCAGGAAGCGCTGCAGGCGCTGATCACCAGCATCGGCTACAAGCACGATGCGCCCATCGGCGCGCTCAACGAGACCATCATCATGCTGGTGGTCCTGGCGCTGATCGACGTGGTGATGATCTCCAACCTGCTGATCATGGTCATCGTGGGCGGCTACGAGACCTTCGTCAGCCGCCTGGGCCTGGACAGCCACCCCGACCAGCCCGAGTGGCTGGGCCACGTGAACGCCTCCATCCTCAAGGTCAAGCTGGCCCTGTCCATCATCGGCATCAGCTCCATCCACCTGCTCAAGACCTTCATCAACGCGGGCAGCTACGACGTCAAGGTGCTGATGTGGCAGACCATCATCCACGTCACCTTCCTGGCCAGCGCCCTGGCCATCGCCTACACCGACAAGCTGATCAACAGCACGGCCAGCAACCACTGAGCCGGCGGCATCCCGCACCGAAGCCCCGCAGCGCCAGCCGCTGCGGGGCTTTTTTCATGGGCGGGCGCAGGCAACGGGTCGGACACCTGCTGGCGCCCGGCCGGCCAGCGCGCCGGGCACGCTTTTTGCCGCAGATCGGGCCTGAAGCTTTCCTCAAGCTGACGCTTGACCGATTTTATTCATCGATGACAGCATACGCCTTGTGAATCATGCCCTCAGTGCTCTCATTAAGTGAGCAAATACTGGCCGGATTGCAGCCCCCAAGGGCTTGAAACAGCCCAAAACAGGCCTCGTTCGGCTCATGCGTTTTGACGCAGTAAAACCTGTTTTATATAATTTCGGCTTCTTTACAACCTGCCAAGCAGGTCATCGGCACCGTCTTCACGGCCTGCCGATACACCCCGGCGGATCGTTGTGCTTCCGGCACAGCCCCGTCAACCGGGCCGAAACTCGGTCCTGATGTTGTGGGGCATCGCGCTGGCTGATCTTCAGCCACGATGCCCGACTGAGACACCGCGCGCCTCGCCGCCGGCTGCTCTCGACTTCTGGCTCTTGCGCACCGCTTCGCGTGCCATCCGAGCCGCCTCGGGTGCTTTCGCACCTGTTTGAATCCCAGCAACGGGGGACGGCAGTCCCCTGCAGCGAACGGCATCAGGGCTTCATTTTTGGCTTGCGCGCCAGCGTCTTCGCCTGTCGAGGACGCTGGACTGTGTTCCATCTCACCCAAAAGGAGAACGCCACAGTGGCCAAGCAGATCATCATCGATCATGTGTTCAAGGTGTTCGGGGACGACCCCAAGACCGCACTCGACCTCGTCCAACAGGGCCTGAGCAAACAGGAGATCCTGGAGCGCACGGGCCAGTCCATCGGCGTGTTCGACGCCAATTTCACCATCGAGGCCGGCGAGATCTTCGTCGTCATGGGCCTGTCGGGCTCGGGCAAGTCCACCCTGGTGCGCATGCTCAACCGCCTCATCGAGCCCACGGCCGGGCGCATCGTGGTCGATGGCCAGGACATCAATGCCCTGAGCGAGCGCGACCTGCGCGCGCTGCGCCGCAAGGACATTTCCATGGTGTTCCAGTCCTTTGCGCTGATGCCGCACATGACGGTGCTGGACAACACGGCCTTCGGCCTGGAGCTGGCCGGCGCCGACAAGGCCGAGCGCCAGACACAGGCCCAGGCCGCGCTGGAGCAGGTGGGCCTGGGCGCCTGGGGCGCCAGCTACCCCGACGAGCTGTCGGGCGGCATGCAGCAGCGCGTGGGCCTGGCCCGGGCGCTGGCGTCCGATCCGTCCATCCTGCTGATGGACGAGGCCTTCTCGGCCCTGGACCCCATCATCCGCACGGAGATGCAGTCCGAGCTGCTGCGCCTGCAGCAGATCCAGCGCCGCACCATCGTCTTCATCTCGCATGACCTGGACGAGGCCATGCGCATCGGCGACCGCATCGCCATCATGAAGGACGGCCAGGTGATCCAGGTCGGCACGCCCGACGAGATCCTGCGCAGCCCTGCCGACGACTATGTGCGCAGCTTCGTGCGTGGCGTGGATGCAGCCTCGGTCTTCAAGGCCGGCGACATCGCGCGCCAGGCGCTGACCGTGGTGTCCGAGCACAGCGACCGCGGCTGCCGCGCGGCACAGCGCCTGCTGGAAGACTCCGACCGCGACTACGCCTATGTGGTCAACGCGCGCCGCCGCTTCCTGGGCGTGGTGTCCTCGCAATCGCTGCGCGACGCACTGCACGGCCGCCCGGGCATGCTGGGCCTGAGCCACGCCTTCCTGCCCAACGTCGAGCCGCTGTCCGCAGGCACGCCGGTGGCCGAGCTGTTCGGCCCCGTGGCCGCCGCGCCCTGCGCGCTGCCGGTGACCAGCGACGACGGCCAGTTCATGGGCGTGGTCAGCCGCACCACCATGCTGCGCTTCCTGGACCGCGACACGCCGCCCGTGCCGCCGCCGCAGGAGATCGTGCCGCCGGTCACGCTCAACCCGCATTTCCCGGCCTCCAACGCTCCCACCGTTGCCCCCACCGTCGCGCCGACCGTGGAGCCGATTGAACAACGACAAGGAGATGCCGCATGAGCGATGCAACCAACAGCCTGAACCCGAACACCGCCGCTGCCGCCACCGAACCCTGGGCCGATGCGAGCGCAGCCCCTGCTTCCACCGATTCCTCAGCGTCTGCTGCCTCTGCAAGCGCGGATCCCTGGGCCACCGCCGCCACGCCGGCACCCGATGCCTCGGCCGATCCCTGGGGCGCTGCCAGCGGCGGTGATGCCGCAGGCGGTGACTGGCTGGGAGCCTCGGCCGGCTCGGGCGTTCCCGACGACGCCCATGCCAGCCTCTGGCACCAATTGACCACCGACGGCCTGCCCGTGCAGGGCTGGATCAACAGCGGCCTGGAATGGGTGGTCCACCATTTCCGCCCCTTCTTCCAGGCCGTGCGCACGCCCATCGACGGCACGCTGTCGGGCATCACCGATGCCATGCTGGCCCTGCCCTGGCCGCTGCTGATCCTGATCCTGACCCTGGTGGCCTGGCAGTTCGCGGGCCGCGCCATGGCCATTGGCGCAGCCGTCTCGCTGGTGGTGGTCGCCATGCTGGGCATCTGGCCCGAGGCCATGGTGACGCTGTCCCTGGTGCTGACCTCGCTGGTGTTCTGCATGGTCATCGGCCTGCCCGCGGGGATTTTGCTGGCCTCCAGCGACCGTGCGCAGCGCTGGACACGCCCGCTGCTCGACGCCATGCAGACCACGCCGGCCTTCGTCTACCTGGTGCCCGTGGTGATGCTGTTCGGCATCGGCAACGTGCCCGGCGTGATCGTGACCATCATCTTCGCGCTGCCGCCGCTGATCCGACTGACCAACCTGGGCATACGCCAGGTGCGCCCCGACCTGATCGAGGCCAGCCGCGCCTATGGCGCATCGCCCTGGCAGTTGCTGTGGAAGGTGCAGCTGCCGCTGGCCATGCCATCCATCATGGCCGGCGTGAACCAGGCGCTGATGCTGTCGCTGTCCATGGTGGTGATCGCCTCCATGATCGCCGTGGGCGGCCTGGGCCAGATGGTGCTGCGCGGCATCGGCCGCCTGGACATGGGCCTGGCCACCGTGGGCGGACTGGGCATCGTGCTGCTGGCCATCGTGCTGGACCGCATCACCCAGGCCATGGGGCAGACGACCCGTGGCGGTGCGCGCTGGTGGCACAGCGGCCCCGCCGGCTGCATCGCCCGCCTGCTGGGCGCCGGCAACAAGCCGGTCCATCGCGGCAGCACCAGCTGAATGCCTTCACTGCGGCGCGGATGGGCCCACTGCCGCGCCGCCTTCCCGAAAAGCGGCCAGCCACGCTGGCCGCCCACTCCCCTTTCATCACACAACGGAGGAACCCGAGGATGAACCAAGCCCTGAACCACAATCGACTGCCAACTGCCGCTGCCAGCCACTGGCTGCGCACCGCCACGATGGCTGCCGGCATCGCACTGGCCTGCGCAGGCGCATCAGCCGCCAGCGACCAGCCCGGCAAGGGCGTGAAGGTGTCGCCGCTCAAGAGCTCCATCGCCGAAGAAAGCTTCCAGACCCTGATCGTCATGAAGGCCCTGGAGAAGCTGGGCTACGACGTGCAGCCCTTCCAGGAAGTCGAGTACCCCACGGCCCACGTGGCGATTGCCAATGGCGATGCCACTTTCCTGGCCACGCACTGGAACCCGCTGCACGCCGACTACTACAAGAACGCGGGCGGCGACGCCAAGCTGTTCCGCAAGGGTGTGTATTCTGACAACGCGGCCCAGGGCTACCTGATCGACAAGAAGACGGCCGACGAATACAAGATCACCAATATCGGCCAGTTGAAGGACCCCAAGATCGCCAAGCTGTTCGACTCGGACGGCGACGGCAAGGCCGACCTCACCGGCTGCACGCCGGGCTGGGGCTGCGAGGCCGTGATCGAGCACCACCTGACGGCCTACAAGCTGCGCGACACCGTGACCCACAAGCAGGGCACGTACTCGGCGCTGATCGCCGACACCATCTCGCGCTACAAGGCCGGCAAGCCCATCCTCTACTACACCTGGACACCCTACTGGGTGAGCAACGTGCTCAAGCCCGGCAAGGACGTGGTGTGGCTGGAGGTGCCCTTCTCCTCGCTGCCCGGCGAGCAGGCCAAGTTCGATACCAAGCTGCCCAACGGCAAGAACTACGGCTTCGTGGTGAACAAGCAGCAGATCGTGGCCAACAAGGCCTTCACCGACAAGCATCCCGACGCCGGCAAGCTGTTCGAGCTGATGCAGCTGCCCGTGGGCGACATCAGCGCGCAGAACCACATGATGAGCCAGGGCCAGAACAAGCCCTCGGACATCAACCGCCATGTGGACGGCTGGATCAAGGCCCACCAGAAGACCTTCGACGGCTGGCTGGAACAGGCCCGCGCCGCAGCCCGCTGAACGCTGCGGGGGGAGCCGCTCCAGGCGTTCCCCCGGCTTCCGGCTTCAAAGGCCCGCTTCGGCGGGCCTTTTGAACATGCGCAGGGCGATGGCCGTGACCACCACGCCCGCCACCAGCGCCACCGCATACATGGCCACGTGGGTCACGGCGTTGGGAATGGGCGCGACGAAGATGCCGCCATGCGGCACCTTCAGCTCCACACCCGCCAGCATGGACACGGCGCCGGCCACGGCCGAGCCCAGCACCAGGGCCGGAATCGTGCGCAGCGGATCGCGCGCCGCGTAGGGAATGGCCCCCTCGGTGACAAAGGCCAGGCCCAGCACGCCGGCCGAGGCGGCGCTGCCGCGCTCCTCGCGCGTGAAGCGGTCGGCAAACAGGCGCGTGGCCAGGGCCAGCCCCAGCGGCGGCGTCATCCCGGCGATCATGGCTGCAGCCATGGGCGTGTAGACCTGGCTCGCGATCATTCCCGTGGAAAACGCATAGGCGGCCTTGTTCACCGGCCCGCCCATGTCAAAGGCCATCATCGCGCCCAGCAACAGGCCCAGCAGCAAGGCACTGGCGCCCTGCATGCCGCGCAGCCAGGCGCTCAGCCACTGCAGCAGCTCGGCCACGGGCGCACCGACCAGATAGAACATCAGCAGCCCCGTGGACAGGCTTCCCAGCACAGGCAGGATCAGCATGGGCAGCAAGCCATTGAGCGCCTGCGGCAGCCGGATGTGCGCCGCCATGAAGGCCACGCCGTAGCCTGCGATGAAGCCGGCCGCGATGCCGCCGATGAAGCCTGCGCCCATGCTGGACGCGATCATCCCGCCGATCATGCCCGGCGCAATGCCGGGCCGGTCGGCAATGGAATAGGCGATATAGCCGGCCAGCGCCGGCACCATCAGCGCAAAGCCGCCCTTGGCGCCGATCTGGAACAGCGTCCAGCCCAGGGTTCCCTGGTGCGCATCGTCATGGACATAGATGCCGCCCAGCGCAAAGGCCATGGCGATCAGAATGCCGCCCGCCGTGACGAAGGGCAGCATGAAGGACACGCCGGTCATCAGGTGGCGATAGGCACCGCCCTGGGTCCGGGCCGGCGTGGGCGCGGCGCCGCCTGCAGCAGCGCCCACGCCGGCACCATGCACGGTGGCTTCGGCCAGCGCCTTGGCGATCAGCCCCGAGCCGTCGCGTATGGCCGGCTTGGTGCCGCTGCGCAGCAGCGGCTTGCCCACGATG
>NZ_LFJT01000048.1:0-49490 GCF_001682645.1 Delftia sp. JD2 | reverse complement strand
GCACGCGCGACACCACGTCGCGCCTGAAGGTGCTGCTGGAGCAGGAGGGCTTCAAAGTGGCGGTGCTGCGCGCGAGCGTGGACGCCAGCCGCCGCGAAGACTGGATCGCCGAGCAACTGGACCGTGGCATCGACGTGCTCATCACTAACCCCGAGCTGGTCAAGACGGGGCTGGACCTGTTGGAGTTCCCGACGATCGTGTTCATGCAGTCGGGCTACAACGTGTACTCGCTCCAGCAGGCGGCACGCCGCTCCTGGCGCATCGGGCAAAAGCAGCCCGTGCGCGTGATCTACCTTGGCTATGCCGGTTCTTCGCAGATGACCTGCCTGGAGCTGATGGCCAAGAAGATCATGGTCTCGCAGTCCACCTCGGGCGACGTGCCTGAATCCGGGCTCGATGTTCTGAACCAGGATGGTGATTCCGTCGAGGTCGCACTGGCCCGGCAATTGGTCGCCGCCTGAACTTCACACAATGCCGACGACCGAGAGGTCGTCGGCTTTTTTTCAGTGCCTTGCATCGTCAAATTGCACCTTGCCGTACACGCTTGGACAGTGATTCAGCGCCCTCTTTGCGCTCGCTGTACCGATCCACCAGATACGGGACCGCGTCGCGCGTGAGCAGCGTGAACTTCATCAGTTCTTCCATCACGTCCACGATGCGGTCGTAATAGGCCGAGGGCTTCATGCGCCCGACCTCGTCGAACTCCTGGTATGCCTTGGCGACCGAGGACTGGTTCGGGATGGTCAGCATCCGCATCCAGCGGCCGAGCACGCGCATCTGGTTGACCGCGTTGAAGGACTGCGAGCCGCCCGACACCTGCATCACCGCCAGCGTCTTGCCCTGGGTCGGGCGCACCGCGCCGACCGACAGCGGAATCCAGTCGATCTGCGTCTTCATCAGGCCGGTCATCGCGCCGTGGCGCTCCGGCGAACTCCACACCATGCCTTCGGCCCATTGCACCAGTTCGTGCAGTTCCTTGACCTTGGGGTGATCAGCGGGTGCATCGTCCACCAGCGGCAGGCCGGACGGATTGAACAATCGGGTTTCACCGCCCAGCGCCCGCAGGATGCGGGCGGCTTCTTCGGCTGCGAGGCGGCTGAACGAGCGTTCGCGCAGCGAGCCGTAGAGCAGCAGGAAGCGCGGCGCGTGGGTGGTCCGTGCCGGCGCGAACAGGTGTTCGGCGTCTGGTTGCTGGAACAGCGCCGCGTCGATGTTTGGCAGGTCGAGGCGGGCTTCAGACACGACGGCCTTTCTCATCAACCAGCGGCTCGCCGTCTTCCTTGTTGAACGCGCCGCGCTGCGGTTGCGGCAGAAGGTCGAGCACGGCTTCCGATGGCCGGCACAGGCGCACACCCAGCGGCGTGACCACGATCGGCCGGTTGATGAGAATGGGATGCTGGAGCATGAAACCGATCAGGTCGTCGTCGCTCCACTTCGGGTTGCCCAGGTCGAGTTCGGCATAGGGCGTACCTTTCTCGCGCAGTATGTCCCGCACCGGCACGCCCATCGCCGCGATCAGCGCCTGGAGCGTGTCGCGGCCGGGCGGCGTCTTCAGGTACTCGATGATGGTCGGTTCCTCGCCGCTGTTGCGGATCAGGCCCAGCACGTTGCGCGATGTGCCGCAGGCTGGGTTGTGGTAGATCGTGATGGTGCTCATGGATGCCTCTTGGAGATTACGAAGTGGTCGCGCGGCGTTCGTACCAGCCGCGTGAGCGGTTGACCACCCGCACCACCAGCAGCATGACCGGCACCTCGATGAGCACGCCGACCACTGTTGCGAGTGCCGCACCGGAATGGAAGCCGAATAGGCTGATGGCGGCGGCCACGGCCAGCTCGAAGAAGTTGCTGGCACCAATCAACGCGGATGGCCCAGCGACGCAGTGCTTTTCGCCCGCCTGGCGGTTGAGCCAGTACGCCAGCCCGGAATTGAAGAACACCTGGATCAGGATCGGCACCGCGAGCATGGCGATCACCAGCGGCTGCCGGATGATGGCCTCGCCTTGGAAGGCGAACAGCAGCACCAGCGTCAGCAACAGCGCGGCGATGGACAACGGGCCGATGCGTTCCAGTGCCCTGTCGAACGCGGCCTGTCCCTTGCGCAGCAGCGCCCGGCGCCAAAGCTGGGCCAGGATGACCGGAATGACGATGTACAAACCCACCGACACCAGCAAGGTGTCCCAAGGCACCGTGATCGAGGACAGGCCCAGCAGCAGGCCGACGATGGGTGCGAAGGCGAGCACCATGATGGTGTCGTTCAAGGCCACTTGCGACAGCGTAAATGCCGGATCGCCGCCAGTCAGTCGGCTCCAAACGAAAACCATTGCGGTGCACGGTGCGGCAGCCAGCAGGATCAGGCCGGCGATGTAGCTGTCGAGTTGGTCGGCGGGCAGCCAATCAGCAAAAGCGTGGCGGATGAAGATCCACGCCAGAAGTGCCATTGAGAACGGCTTGACGGCCCAATTGATGAACAGCGTGATCCCCATGCCTCGCCAATGCTGGCGCACCTGGCCGAGCGCGGCGAAGTCCACCTTCAGCAGCATAGGGATGATCATCACCCAGATCAGCAAGCCCACCGGCAGGTTGACTTGAGCGATCTCCATGCGGCCGATGGCCTGGAATGCGGCGGGCGCGAACTGGCCCAGAGCGATACCCGCGATGATGCACACCGCCACCCATAGCGTCAGGTAACGCTCAAAGCCGCTCATGGCGGAGTTTGCTGGCGCGGGGCCGGCGGTATCGGTTGCGCTCATCGGTTCAGGCCTCACTGGCGGCCGATGTCGCGCAGTTCGCGCTGCAACGACATGGCATCTAGACTCTTGATCGGCAGCGACAGGAACAACTCGATGCGTCGGCGCAGCGTCATGGCGGTATCGAAGAACGCCTTGCTTTGTCGTTCCAAGGAGCCTTCCACGGCAGCCGGGTCAGGCACGCCCCAATGCGCCGACACCGGCTTGCCCGGCCATAGAGGACAAGCCTCGCCGGCTGCGTTGTCGCAGACGGTGAAGATGAAATCGAACACCGGCGCATCGGGCTTCACGAACTCGTCCCAGCTCTTGCTGCGGTAGCCCGTTGTCGGAAGGTGCAGCCGCTCCAGCGTGGCGAGCGCCAGCGGGTGAACTTCGCCTTTCGGATGGCTACCTGCCGACCAGGCGTGAAACCGCCCCTGGCCCATGTCGTTGAGGATGCCTTCGGCGAGGATGGAGCGGGCCGAATTGCCCGTACAGATGAACAAGGCGTTGTAAGTGGTATCGGTCATGGTCAGCAGCAGGTCTTGGATGGAGAAACCTCGCATACGCCACCTTGGCAGCAATGCTCGGTCAGGTAGCCGATGAGGCCGTTCATGTGGCCGTACTCGGCCCGATAGATCAGGTTGCGACCCTGCTGCTCGATGGTGACGAGGCCGGCATGGGCCAGCTCCTTCAAGTGGAAGGACAAGGTGTTGCGGGCCACGTCGAGCTGGTCGGCTAGCGTGCTTGGCGTCAGTCCGCCCGGGCCAGCAACGACCAAGGCGCGGAACACGCGCAGGCGCTGGGTGTGAGCCAGGGCGTTTAAGGCGGAAATGGCTTGATCTTCTTGCATGGTTCGATAATACAACAATTATTGAATCAATGTGCAAACCACAGTTGGGTTTGCGGGTTGCGCTATGTGTTGGACTGCAAAAGCGGGTAGCTCCCAGTTCGCATTCCTGACTGACCGCGCCGCCGCGCGCGGCCAAGGTATCGGCATCGCAACAGAAGAGCCGATGCCATGCCCGCAATCCATGTATCCCGGCACTTGGTCGGCGCCGGCCTCCTGGCCGCAGCCCTGGCCAGTGGCTGCGCGACCACCACGGCGCCGCTCGCACCCGATGCCATCGAGGAAGTCTCGGCCGCGCCCGAACCCGAGGCGCCCGAGTACATCCCGGTCGTGCGCTACGGCCGCTACACGCTGGTCGAGTTGGCACCCACGGCAGCGCAGCGCGACCTGCTGTTGCAGACCATCGACGTGTCCATGCCCGAGGATGCCCGCGCCACGGTCGGCGACGGGATGCGGCATGTGCTCAAGCGCAGCGGCTACGGCCTTTGCGAGACCGCGCATGCCGTGATCGAACTGTACGCGCTGCCGCTGCCGGCGGCACATCTGCATCTCGGCCCCATGACCTTGCGCCATGCGCTGCTCACGCTGGCTGGGCCGTCCTGGGAACTGCACGCGGATGACCGCGCACGGCAAATCTGCTTCGATCGGCCCGGCGACCGTGCAGTCGCCGAGTCCCCATCCGGGCCACTCGCCACCGAGACGGTGCAGACGTTCCCGCTGGCGCCTGCGGTTTCGGGAGGCCAGCCATGAATGCCTCGCATCCCGCCCAACGCTCAACCGCGGCGGTTGTCATACAGAGCCTGTTCTGGCTTTGGCTGATCGGCCTCAGTGTCATCGTGGCGCTGGGCTACCTGGCGATGCGCGATCAAACCGACCAGGATCGGCTGGATTCCCGCCTGCAGCGCCTGGAAGCGCAGGCGACTGGCCTGGCCGAGACCATCGAGGCCATCCAGCAGCGCCCAGCCGTCGCAACGGCCGCTGACCTCAAGGACACCCGCCAAGTCCTGGAAGCACGCGCTGCCCAGGTCGAGAAGTCGCTGAGCGGCTATGCCGCCGCTGATGACCTTCAGGCGCTACGCGCCGAAATCGAGCAGATCAAGACGCGCCAGACCGCCGCGCGTGCCGCAGCCCCCGCCCAGCCGCGCGCATCACGCCCGGCCGCCGCCTCCAAGGCCGAACCGCCGCCGCTGCCGTTCCGCGTCGTCGGCGCCGAACTGCGCGCTGGCCAGCGCAGCGTGTCCGTCGCGCCGAGCACCGGGGACTTCATGCCCGCCCAACTTCAGGTGCTGCTGCCCGGGGATGCGGTCGGCCCGTGGCGCCTGCAGGCGATCGAGGGCAACACCGCAGTGTTCCAGGCCGGCAACCAGACCCGCCGTGTGGCGATTCCCTGACCGGAGCACCCCATGAAGCCGTCGATCCTCCTTTCCGCGCTCGTGTTGGCGTCGGTGCAGTGGCCCATCTGGGCGCAGCAGCCCGCAACGGCCCCGGCGCGCAATGCGCAAAGCCAGGAGCGCCCGCTGGCCGCCCGCGTGCTGGACGATCGGGCGGCCAGTGAATGGGGCCTGCAACCGCAGGAGTGGACTCGCTATCGCGAGCTGATGGACGGGCCGCTGGGCATCTACTCGCCCAACCTGGACCCGCTGTCCGCCCTGGGCATCGAGGCACGCACTGACGAAGAGCGGCGGCGCTACGCAGAGCTGCAGGTGCAGGTCGAAGCGCGCCGCGTCGAGAAGCTGCTCGCCTACCAGCGCGCCTACGACGAAGCCTGGCAGCGCCTGAACCCCGGCATGCAGCGCGTGAACCTGCCCGACGACAAGCCCGGCGCCGGTCCCGTGCGTGGTAGAGGCCGCACCGCGGTGTTCGTCAAGGATGGCTGCGCTGCCTGCGGGCAGCTCGTACAGCGTCTGCAATCCTCAGGCGCCGATTTCGACCTGTACATGGTCGGAAGCCGCCAGGACGACGCGCGCATCCGCGACTGGGCCAAGCGCGCGCAGATCGACCCGGCGCGCGTGCGCGCCGGCAGCATCACGCTCAACCACGATGGCGGCCGCTGGCTGTCGCTGGGCCTGCCCGGTGATTTGCCCGCAGCCGTGCGCGAGGTGAACGGCCAATGGCAGCGCCAGCCGTAGCTGCCCCCGTATCGCAGTTCTTGCGCGCACTGGTGCTCTCTGCAGGCGTGTATGCCAGCACCCCCCATGCCCAGGAGGTCCCGCCACCGGCCTACCAGCTTGCCGCCCAGCGCGCGGGCATCCCTTCGACGGTGCTCTACGCCGTGGCCTTGCAGGAGAGCGGCATCCGGCGCAACGGGCGCATCGTCCCATGGCCGTGGTCCCTCAACGTCGCCGGCCAATCGCGCCGCTTCGCCACGCGCGCCGACGCCTGCGCTGGCCTGCAGCAGGCGATGCGCGCCACGCCGCACACGCGCATCGACGCGGGCCTGGGCCAGATCAACCTTGGCTACCACAAGCACCGCTTCACCGGCGCGTGCGATCTGCTGGACCCGTACCGCAACCTCGCCGTTGCCGCCGAGATCCTGAAGGAGCAGCACGCCCCCGGCGAGGACTGGCTGCTGGCGATCGGCCGCTACCACCGCCCCGCTGGCGGCGAGCCCGCCGTCCGCTATCGGCGCAGCGTGTCCCGCCACCTTGCCCGCGTGCAGGGCACGCGCCCAACCGCCGCGGTCTTCGCCGCGCGCCAGGAGACCTCCCCATGACGAAACCCCATCCGGTCCAACTCGCGCTCACGGGCCTGCTCATGCTGCTGTCAGGCCTGCCGCTGGCCTCGCGTGCTGGCGAGCCGCTGATCGTGGTCGAGGACCGTGGCGGCACGTCGGCATTGCCGTACTACGAAGCCCTGAACCTCCAGCCGCGCGCCAACGCGCCGGCCCGCCCCCCCATCCCGACGCCCCGGGTTCCCGCCACGCCAGCGGACGAAGCCGCGATGCTGCCGGTGCGCAGCAGCAAGCTCACGCCCGGTACCGTCGCGCGGCGCGTGATCGAAGCGCCCGGCCTGCGGCCGTTCGCGGTCATCGGCGACGACGAGGCTTCCCGGGTCTGGTTGCAGCGCCGCGCCGCCGCTTTGCGTGAACGCGGCGCGGTCGGCCTGGTGGTCAACGTCGAGACCGCGCAGAGCCTGGCACGGCTGCGCGCTCTGGTGCCTGGCGTACCGCTCGCGCCCGTGGCCGGCGACGACCTGGCCGATCGCCTGGGCCTGCGGCACTACCCGGCGCTGATCACGGCCACCGGCATCGAGCAATGAAGCCATGTCAGGCAAACAGCCGGTCGAGGTTCTGCTACGCCCAGCGGTGGAGCTATACACCGTCGCGGCGTGTGCAGGCGCCGCGTTTCTGTGCCTGGTGGCCCCATGGTCGCTCGCGCTGAGCCCGGCCATGGGCATCGGCAGCGCCTTGGCGTTCGGCGCCTACGGCGCGATCCGCTACCGCGATGCCCGCATCATCCTGCGCTACCGGCGCAACATCCGCCGTCTGCCGCGTTACGTGATGACCAGCAAGGACGTGCCGGTCAGCCAGCAGCGCCTATTCGTGGGGCGCGGCTTTCTCTGGGAGCAGAAGCACACGCATCGGCTGATGCAGACGTACCGGCCCGAGTTCCGCCGCTACGTCGAGCCGACGCCGGCCTACCGGCTGGCCAGGCGCCTGGAGGAACGGCTGGAGTTCGCGCCATTGCCGCTCTCTCGCCTGCCGAAGCTCACCGGCTGGGACGTGCCTTTCAACCCCGTGCGCCCGTTGCCGCCTGTCGGCGGCCTGCCAAGGCTGCACGGCATCGAGCCCGACGAAGTGGACGTCAGCCTGCCGCTGGGCGAGCGCGTCGGGCACTCGCTGGTGCTGGGCACCACGCGGGTGGGCAAGACGCGCCTGGCCGAATTGTTCGTCACGCAGGACATCCGCCGCAGGAATGCTGCCGGCGAGCATGAGGTCGTCATCGTCATCGACCCCAAGGGGGATGCCGATCTCTTGAAACGGATGTACGTCGAAGCCCAGCGCGCTGGCCGCGAAGGCGAGTTCTACATCTTCCACTTGGGCTGGCCGGAAATCAGCGCCCGCTACAACGCCGTGGGCCGCTTCGGTCGGATCTCGGAAGTGGCGACACGCATCGCGGGGCAGCTCTCCGGCGAAGGCAACAGCGCGGCGTTCCGCGAGTTCGCATGGCGCTTCGTGAACATCATCGCCCGCGCCCTGGTGGAACTGGGGCAGCGCCCGGACTACATGCTGATCCAGCGCCACGTCATCAACATCGACGCGCTGTTCATTGAGTACGCCCAGCACTACTTTGCCAAGACGGAGCCCAAGGCCTGGGAGGTGATCGTCCAGATCGAGGCCAAGCTCAACGAGAAGAACATCCCAAGGAACATGATCGGGCGCGAGAAGCGTGTGGTGGCGCTGGAGCAATACCTCTCCCAGGCGCGCAACTACGACCCTGTGCTCGATGGCCTGCGCTCGGCGGTGCGCTACGACAAGACCTACTTCGACAAGATCGTTGCATCGCTGCTGCCGCTGCTGGAAAAGCTCACGAGCGGCAAGATCGCCCATCTCCTGGCGCCGAACTACTCCGACCTGGCCGACCCGCGCCCGATCTTCGACTGGATGCAGGTCATCCGAAAGCGGGCCATCGTCTATGTGGGTCTGGATGCGTTGTCTGACGCCGAGGTCGCCGCAGCGGTCGGCAATTCGATGTTCTCTGACCTGGTTTCGGTGGCCGGACACATCTACAAGCACGGAATCGACGATGGCCTGCCCGGCGCAGTGGCTGGCGCTCGCGTGCCGATCAACGTTCATGCCGACGAATTCAATGAACTGATGGGCGATGAATTCATCCCGCTCATCAACAAGGGCGGCGGTGCCGGCCTGCAAGTCACGGCGTACACGCAGACGCTCTCGGACATCGAGGCCCGCATCGGAAATCGCGCGAAGGCCGGCCAAGTGATCGGGAATTTCAACAATTTATTCATGTTGCGCGTGCGCGAGACGGCCACCGCGGAACTGCTGACGAGGCAGTTGCCGAAGGTCGAGGTCTATACAACCACCATCGTCTCGGGCGCGACGGACAGCTCAGACATCCGCGGCGCGACGGATTTCACGTCGAACACCCAGGACCGCATCAGCATGGCCAGCGTGCCGATGATCGAGCCGTCACACGTCGTCGGCCTGCCCAAGGGCCAGTGCTTCGCGCTGCTGCAGGGCGGCCAGCTCTGGAAGGTGCGTATGCCGCTGCCGGCGCCGGACCCGGATGAAGTGATGCCGGCGGACCTGCAGCAACTGGCCGGGTACATGCGCCAGAGCTACAGCGAGGCCACGCAGTGGTGGGAGTTCACCAGCTCGTCGGCCTTGCAGGATGCGGCCTTGCCCGACGACCTGCTGGACGATGCCGCTGCGGCCGAGCCCGGCGCGGTGGCCACCGGCGCCGACGATGGCGCGGGCAACGAGGCCGTGCCATGAAGGATGCCGCCTCGACCGCGCAGCGGGAGCAGAACCATCGCCAAGGCTTGATCGTCGGCACCATCACCTTACCGTTCCGGCTGCTCGGGGTGCTCATTGGCTCGCTGCTGTTCTCGATCGTGGTGGAGTGCGTCGGCATGCACCTGTTCTGGAAGGACCAGGGCTGGCGCCACTCCCAGCAGATGCTGCAGTACGAACTCGGGCACCTGTCCAACCACTTCACGCGCAGCGTGGTGGTGCAGGAGCCCGGGCGCACGGCGCACGAGCTGGTGGATACCGGGTACGAGTGGGTGTTCGTGCGCTCGGGGTTGCTGGAGCGCATGAGCCAGACCGCCGAGCGCGTCCGCGCGCCCAGCCACGGGCAGAGCCGCAACTTCCGCTACTACATCAGCCAGGTCTATGTCTGGGCCGAAAGCTACCTGATCGCTGCGGCCTTCACGACGCTCACCTTCCTGGTGCGCCTGCTGGTCCTGGTGCTCACGCTGCCGCTGATCCTCACGGCGGCATTCGTCGGCCTGATTGACGGCCTGGTGCGACGGGATGTGCGCCGGTTCGGCGCGGGCCGCGAATCCGGCTTCATCTACCACCGCGCGAAGGCCAGCCTGATGCCGTTGGCCGTGCTGCCTTGGGTCACCTATCTCGCTCTGCCCATATCGGTGCATCCTCTGGTCATCCTGCTGCCCAGCGCGGCGTTGCTGGGGATGGCAGTCAGCCTGACCGCAGGCAGCTTCAAGAAGTACTTATGAGGTGACACGGGCGGCACTGCTCTGCAAAGCCGTGTGCCGTTCATCGGTTCTGCAGGGTATCAAGAGCAGCATCCAACGCCGTAACCGCCTCGACGACCGTTCTTACCGTCGCCCGATCGAACTCATGATCGCGCTGAGCGTCGTGCACACCGCTATTGAGGTAACCCCATTCAATACTCGTACCGCTGACATTGAGCAGCCTGACCAACGCCCCTACGGCATCCGGCGCACCCGCATGTTGCGCCGCGATACGCTCGACGGCCGACCGCAACTTGGTGCATTTATTGTTCAGCTCCCAAGGCGCGCGGGGCCCGCTCAGCTTGATGTCGATCCGGCCGTCCGCCCGCCGACCCAGCCACGTCCACAGGCGGTCCGTCAGACTCTCCAGCGCCGGCCGGGCCTGGCGCAGTGCCTCGCGTTTCTCGTCAGCCGCCAACGCCTGCTGGGCCAGAAGAACATAGTTCTTCGCTGGCGGGTCGCTGTCGACCCGCAGTTCGTGCTCTCCCTGATGCGGGAGAAACTTGTAGCGCTTGATGGCCGCGGCGCGGCGCACGCCCAACTCCTGCTGGATGCGGTGCAGGAACTCCTCTGCGTGCGAGGTGAGGATAACCTGCTTGCCGTGGAGCAAACCGTCCTCGAAGAAGGTACGCCAGATGCCATCGCGATGGTCGTCGTCTATCGCATTGACGACGTCATCGAAGATGACCACGGGGCAGCCCTGCGCGAGGTTCTTGGCAAGCAGAATCGCCAGACCCAAGCATTTGATGTGCCCTTCGCTGAAGACGATCAACGCGTCGTAGCGCACGCCCGGCTCGCCGGCGAACTCCACCTCGATCTTGCCGTTCTCGGCCACGGGCAACCACAGCGCGTGCAGCAGATCGCCGGGCGGATCGGCCCGGTTGAATGCGTTGTAGAGATGGCGGGCTTGGTCTCCCAGCCCCTGTAGCAGAACCCCCGGCAGAGCGGTCAGGTATGCCTGAATCTCGGGTAGGAAGCCGTCGTAGGCGGCCTTGACCCGCTGATGGTGCACCACCACCGGCATTTCGTCCGTGGCCGCCTGGATCAGGCCGCGGTTCGCGTCGTCGAATTGGGCCACGGTTTGGCGGGCGGCCGCCAGCTCCTGATCCGCAGTCGTGCGCATGGTCCGCAGCCGTTCGATCTCCAGCTGATGCTGTTGCAGGCGGTCGCGCTCCTGGGCCATCGCGCCGCGCTGGGCATGCACGTCGCGCGCCTGCGCGTCGAAGCCTTCGATGATCTGTGCGATCCGTAAGAGGGCTTGCCAGGCGCGCTGGTCCCCATTCACCCAGCCGCCGAGCCAATTGCCCGCCGACGTGGGAGGCAGCAGTGGCAGGCCCGCGGCCTGCGATTCGGCAGGACAAGCGACCCCAGCCGCCGCCACCACGCGGCGCATTTCGTCCCACAGCGCTCGGACCGCCTCGCTCAACTGCGTCCGATGCCCGGCCTCTTGCTGCTGCAGGACGGCCAGTTGCGCGAGCTGCTCCAGGCCCATTCGCGCCCTGGCGAACGGGTCCTGTGCCACAGCGGCCAGTCCGGTTCCACATGCCGGACACGCGGTCGCCCCGTCCGCCAACGCTTGCACGGCCTCGTAGAGCTTCGCGTACGACACCTCGCCCGCGCGGGCCGCGAGTTGCGCGGAAGACGCTTGCCACAGTCCCTGGACGCGGTAGGCCTCTGCCAGCAACGCTTGCAGGCGGGCCTGGGTCACCTCGTGAATGGCAGGCGGGTTGGCGTCCAGCTGAGCCTGGACATACGGTAGCCGTCCTTGCTGCTGCGGCGTACCCAGCAGCCAGTCCACGCAGGCTTGATAGGTCGCGCCAGGTGACATGCGCTGCGCCAAAGCTTGTTCCAGGCCCTCGACCGCTGCGATCTTCTGCGGGTAGGCGGCGATGGTCTGTTCGGAGCTCGCCAACCGCAGGCGACGCTGCGCCAGCTGCGCCGCCTGCACGCCGGCAAGCATCAGGTCCTGATCGAGCGAGGGGTTGAAGCCGCGCACGAACTCGCTGAACTGGTCCACGCCGAACAGGGTGGCGATGAGCTGGCGCTGATCGCTCGGGGTCCGCGCGGCGATTCGGGCGAAATCGTCGAGGCGGTTCTTCTCGATGAAGCAGAAGCGATACTCAGCTTCGTCGGGCTGGACGGCCTGCGCTTCGCCCGCCGCCGTAGACGACAGGACTGGCGCGACGTGGCGGCGCAGGCGAGCGTTGTTGCAGTACGTCCGCTGGTCGACCCGCTTGGCCTGCGCTTCGCTGATCGAACCGAGCATCGCCACTTCCAAGGCTTCGCAGAAGCTGCTCTTGCCGGTGCCGTTGGCACCGTAGACCAAGGTGATGTCATGGCTGAGGTCGAACGTCTCCTGCCGCATGAATCCTCGAAACGGCCCGACTTCGAGCTGGTGCAGTCGCCCGAGCGCCGGCCCGTTTTCGGGGCCGCGCGCGTCCCCGTCGTAGGCGACAGGCATTTGCGCCAGATGCGCGATGGCCAGCGGCGCCAAGCGCGTGGAGCGCCCCCGGCGTGCAGCACCGACCTCGGCCAGTGGCTGCAGGTGATCGAGCACCAGGTGCGCTAGCCGGCGCACGTCGTCGTGCACGTGCCGCTGCGCCAAGTGCGCCAGGAACCGGTGGTACTCCGAACGTATGCTTGCCACAGCGCCCCCTCACTTGGTCAACCACTGACCGTAAGCCTCCACATCGATCATGGGGACCGTTCCACTGAACTGAAGCTGCGCGATCAGCTTGAAAAGAAACGCGGTCGCCGGCTTGTTTTCGTTGGTGTAGCTGTGCGCGCCGCTGGCTTGGTCATAGAAAAAGTGCCCGTGGGCGGCAACGCATCCGATGTCCAGACGCCCCTCGGTGAGGTTTGCGTTCAGCGCCTTGTCCATGGATGGACCCAATGCAGGACTCCATTCGCTCTCGAAGGTGAGCAAGCCACCCAGAATCGGAATCAACGGCTTCGCTGGGTAGGTCCCGCCAGCGTGCGGGATCGGCAGGCTCGTGCGGTGCAGCCTGCGCACACTGGCGACCTTCTCCTGGGCATAGGCCACAAGCCCCGCGTCAGCCGTCTGCTTGGCCTCGAAAACGGCGTACACGCTTTCGGCTGGAATGATCGTCTCGTTCTCGTAGGTGAAGATAAAAGGCGAATATTGCCGATCAAACACCACCACATCGATCTGCTGGCTGAAGTTCCCCAGGCTGTCCACCACATGCGCCTTGGCCGCCTGGTACCGTTTGGGCAGATAGGTATCCAGCATGTCGATCCAGACGTTCTCGCTCGCATCCCCCTTCGTACCCGGGTGACCGAAGGTCTTGCGTACTACGGACAAGCGCTGCTGGATGTCCTCATGCAGGGACGACAGGAGCTGGGAAAGCGACCACTGGGACATGCTGTACCTCGATGGGACGTGTATGGAAGCCGATGGAATCAGGACAGTGGGAACTTGGGGCCAAACAGTGCGCGCCAGGCGCGAAGCGCTTCGATATTGCGACCACGACGCGCGTGGTCGATGGCGATGCTTGCGTCCTGGCTCGCCTGGAACAGCAGCTGCTGCGCGCGCTGCTTGCGCGCGGCATCCATATCGTTGCTGATCGCCGGGCCAAGTCCGGCGGGATCCGGCCACTCGTCATGAACTCGATCGGCAAGCGTGGCAAAGAACGACTGGATCTCGCGATCGAACGATCCTCCCCAGCCGCCGTAAAGACACTCAAGGGCCATTACCTCGATCAGGAACGAGGGCTTCACCGGCTTCAGATCGCCGTGCTTGGGATTGTTGTTCCAGTACTTCACCATGCGCACGAGACCTTTCCACTCATTGGCATAGGCTTGGTGCGCTGCGGTCGCCTTGTCCTTATGGATCTCCGGGTCCGTCTTGATCCACTTTCCGGACGCCGTATCGGGGATCTCATACTGGTCGCCGGTGTCGAATGCGGGCACCGCATCCACGCTGACCACCCGGTAGTCCGTGTTGTCCTCCGCGTCGATGTGAACACCGAAATCCACGTTGATCGAGCGCGCCTGTTTGCGCACGGCCGCCGAACCGTATTTCTCCACCAATGCAGAGTGGAAATCATCCAGCACTACCGATGCGGCCTTGCCGTGGTAATGCTTCTCCGAGTCCTTCAGCACGAAGAAGATGTCGATATCCTTGAGCGGCTTCGTCTTCGTGTATCGAGCATAGGAACCGGTCAGGAAGCTGCGCGCAATGCCGAACTTGGTCTGCAGGTAGTCCCGCACTTCGTTCTGGCGTTGCGAGGCATTCTTCTGTTCGCGTTCGTTGAGTTCCAGACGCGACTTGAACTTGCGAAAAGCTTCATCGATCGACAGCATCAGCGTTGCCTCCAATATCCGGCCTGACCCGCCAGGCCGCTGTGTTCGACAGTCGAGCCTAGGCTCTGCTTGACCATTCCATCCGTCGAGCGATAACTTCCTTTGCTCCATCCCTCCACATCAGGTCGCCCTGGCTTTGTATCGAGCATTAACTTGTACTTGGCCTGCGATGGCAGCAGCCCAGCTTTCTTGATCGCGTACTTCAACTGCTCGGTATCTGTCCAGAAGCTGCCGTCGCCATCGGACCACCCATACACGATGTCGATATCCCATCGGGTCACGAGCTTGTCGGTTGCCGGGTTGTAGATCTCCAGAATCACCTTGCGCAGATCACCGGTCCCGAGCCACGTCTTGATGGCTCGGGTATTGCTCTCCCAGCGATCCGCAAAGTGCTCAGGGTCCAGCCCACTGAGCAGGATGATGTCTTTCAAGCTCTTGAGGATGTTGTCGGTCACATAGGTAACCGAGTGCGTGTACGAGTAGGTGGCGACGGTGCTCATGACTTGAGGAAACCTCCGAGGTCGAGCGACAGCGCTTGCCCAGCATCGGCCTGCGCCTGCGTGGCAATTCCTTGGCTCAAGTCCCGTGCAATGATGCGAGAACTGTGCTTTTTGAGCGCGCTTTGCACCCAGCCGAGCTGCTCCTTCGGACACGGCAGCGAGACTCCCCAGTCTCCCTTCAACGGCTCGAACCCCAAGACTTCTTCGTTGGCATCATCACCATCGATCGCGTCTTCGTCGAAGAGGCAGTAGATCCTGGTCCGTGGTCCATCGCATGTCGCAACGATGGGCGCGCTCTTGGGTGCCTGGTCGGCGATCAAGCTGGCGGCCACGCCCGTCACGGCCCTGAGTTCAGAGCGAGCCGTGCCGTCCTTGCCCTGAGTGAGCAGTTCGACAATGGCATCCCATGTCTGCAACGCATCGCGGTGCGGCGAGCTGCGAAACGTCCGGCTGACAACGGTGGTCATTTTTGCTTCCCTCCTTGAAGGCGCATTTGCTTTGCCTGTCGTATCGCACTGCGCAGGTGCTCTACGGAAAGCTTGTTCGGATCGATAGCCACTTGCGGGTCGGCCGCGAGGGCGTTGGCTACGACCTTGCGAATGGCCCGACCATCCAATCCGACGCACTCGCCAGCGCACACGTCGAACTGGTGAGCCGAGGAAAGCTTGCCAATCCCCGGAAATGTCTTTGCCAGGCCATTCAGGCAGTCCACTAGGATCTGCTTGCAGGCATCCTTGCCGGGCAGTGGCACCTCCATCACCATGTCGCAACGAGATAGGAAGGCACTGTCGACGGCCTGTGGGAAGTTGCTGGTGGCCACGAACAGCAGATGCGGGTTGCGTTCGGCCAACATGTCCAACTGCACCAACACCGCGTCGGTGGCCCGGTGCACATCAACCGGGTTGGCTTCCAGGCTGAGCTTCGCTCGATCAGCCGCAAGCGTTTCGACCTCGTCCAGAAGGACGATCGTCGGGCCCGCCGCTGCGGATTCTGCGATCGATTGCGAGAACAGGTCTGCCACGGCGCGTTGAGTCTTTCCCATTGCAGAGCTCGTCAGCGTGTGAGGCTCCACTTCCAGCAATCGAAACTTCGCAGAAGAAAAAGATTCGGCCACACGATGCGCCAAGCCCCGTGCCAAGGAGGTCTTCCCAGTCCCCGGCGGGCCGACCAACAAGATCACGCCGTGCAGGGGGAGTACCGTGCGCTCCACCTTGGGGCGCACCGTGAAGTTGACGATCGCTTGTGACAGCAACTGTTTTTTGATGGCTTCGTCCATCACGATCGAATCCCACAAGTCACCCAGCGACTTATCCGGCAGCTTCCAGCTTCGATGGATGCCTTTCGGCAAAGTGGCGTCTGATGAAGGATTCTTGGTCATCCGTGGCTCTCGGCGGGTCAGAGAATGGTGCGATAGGTCGCCAGCACCTTGGTCGTTTGCACAAGGCCTTGGCGCAGCAGGATTTCGAGATAGCGGTCCACATCGATCGGCGGATGCTTGAGTTGGGCACGCTGGCGCTGCGCAGCCGACACTACGGCGGCCGCATCCAGATCCAGCAGGTTGTCCACAAACTCATCGGGGTGCTGCGATTCGATGCCGTACGGAGCCAGCAGATCGTTCGGGAAATCACGTTCGTTGAACGTCACAATCACGCTCGCACCGCAGCGAATCGCCGCAGCCAGGACGTGCCGATCATTCGGATCGGGTAATGTCAGGCCTGCCACGAGCGCTTCGTAGCCCTCCACCAAGCCGTCCGGAATGGCCCTGTCCATGAGATCCGACGTCCTGTCGACCTGAACCCGGGTGAGATCGGGGCGGTTGATCAACAGGTTGCGTTTCCACTCCTCATGAATGGCTTGGCTCCACCGCGCCCGGAAGCGGCCAGACAGGCCGAGCCACATCAGGAAATCCCGCAGTGGCGCGGGATATAGAACGCACGCGTCGTAGACGGCGGTGAATGGGGAATGCCTCATTCGTATCCCATTCCCAACTCTTGCGACTGCTGAGCGAGTTCGGCCATCGCCTGCTCACTGGCGCGCTCGCGCGCTTCCTTGTACTGCATCAGATCGGCGAACCTCACCCTGCGGTGCTTGCCGGTGCGATGAAATGCCAACACCCCATCTTCTAGCAGCTTGACGAAATGGGGACGGGACACGTTGAGCAAGTCCGCCGCCTCTTGGGTCGTCAGCTCTGCATGGACGGGCACCACCTTTACTGCATTGCCATCGGCCAACTCGGCCAGGATGTCGACCAGCAGGCGTAAAGCCGAGGTAGGCAGTTCCACCTGATGAGCCTGTTTGTGGTCATCAAAGATCTGGATGTGCTGCGTCTCGAACTGGGTTGCGAGGTAAGCCGCCAAGGCACGTTGACCCTGGACGGCTGCCTTAACCTCTCCCGCGGCGGGAAGGGTCATCTTGGATTGGGCAGTGGCGGTGGTCATGGGTAGCTCCTAAGCGAAAACGGTTGCAGAGCCGATCATATTCGAAACACTCGAAAAACGCAATAATCGAAACTCAACCCGGGCTTTTGTAGGTTCGCTCGCGGTATGCCCAATCCGGTCGTCCGCCAGTTCCTATTGTTTGCGGCCTAAAACAGCCCTGATCTCCACGATCACCCCATTGCTGATCACACAGGAATGGCGCGATGGTGGCTTCGATCTGGCTGCGCGCCGCGCATCGCGGCGTGCCCACTTTTCTCGTGACGGCCCTCCTGCTGGGTCAGTCCCAGATGGCCTTGGCCGAGTCCCCGGCACAGCGCCAGGAGCTGGTCGCCGCACTGCGCCAGCTCGACGCGCTGGAGCGCACCGTCGCGGACAGCGCCGCGCATGCCCCCATCCAGCCGGGCGAGCGCTACCACTTCGACTACCCGCGGCTGCTGGCTGACCTGGCGCGCGTTCGCGCCGGCATCCAGTTTCACCTGACGCCATCGCGCGCTCAGCCGCGCGACCCCTCCGAACTGGCCGGCGACTACCGCACCGAGCGGGCGGCCGAGCCGCTGCCGGCGACGACTGCGGGGGGCAAGCAATGAACGGCGCCCAGGTCTCGGCATTTCAAGCCAACAGCGGTATCGCGCCTTCCGCGATGGCGACCGTCCTGGTCGGCGTCGTGCTCGCGGTCCTGCTCGTGTGGGGCGTCTGGGCCATCCGAACGGCCTACGTGGGGTGGTCCGAGAGCCGCCTCAACCAGCGCCAGTTCCTCGGCGTCTGCATTCGCTTCGTCGCGATGTACCTCGTTCTGAGTTTCTTCCTTCTGTCCTGACCTGAAAGGCCCGACCATGCACAACCGCAACCTCACTTCCCGTTTTGCCCAGCGCGCCGCCGTGGCCCTGGGCGCCGCCGCGCTGCCCGCGCTGTCGTTCGCGCAAGGTCTGCCGCAATTGGAGAACCCCACGCGCGGCACCGGCAACGGCATCATGGAGACCATCCGCAACTACGGCTACGACATCATCATGCTCGTGGCCCTGCTGGTGGTGGCGTCGATGTTCATCGGCGTCTGCTACCACGCCTACGGGACCTACGCGGAGATCCACACCGGCCGCAAGACGTGGGGCCAGTTCGGCCTCACGGTCGCCATCGGCGCCGTGCTGCTCGTGATCGGCATCTGGCTGCTCACCGAAGCCACCGGCATCCTGTAAGCGAGGCCGGTATGTCCGAGCAGCAGCACGTCCGTGCGGACGGAACGGTCACCTTCCTTCCGCACCGGCTCAACCGCCATCCCGTTGTGGTGCGCGGCCTCACCGCTGACGAACTCTGGATTTGCTGCGGCCTGTCCGGCGCCGCCGGCCTGCTGGTCGGCGCGCCGCTGTCCTGGGTGTTCCGCACGATCGCGCTGGCGCCGACGTTCGTCGTCCTGGGCGTGGCGCTCGGCGTCTTCATCGGCGGCGGCATCCTGCGCCGCCTCAAGCGTGGGCGTCCCGACACCTGGCTGTATCGGCAACTGCAATGGCGCATCGCCACGCGCCATCCGCTGATGGCAGGCTGGGTCGGTGGCCATGTGCTGATCTCGCGCTCGGGCTTCTGGTCCACCCGCAGGAGCATGCGATGAGCCGCTTCAAAAACGAGATTACCCATCTGCAGGCGCACATCAAGACCTTGCGCCTGGGCGCGGGCGCGCTGGTCGTCGTCGCCCTGGTCATGGGCGGCGGCTGGTGGAGCGCGCCGCGCGACCTGACCATCCACGTCCCGCCCGACCTGCGCTCCGGCAGTACCCGCAAGTGGTGGGAAGTGCCGCCCGAATCGGTCTATGCGTTCACGTTCTACGTGTTCCAGACCCTCAACCGCTGGCCAACCAATGGCGAAGAAGACTACTCGCGCAACCTCCACACGCTCTCGCCGTACCTCACCCCGTCCTGCCAGGCCTTCCTGCGGGCGGACTATGACTACCGCCGCTCCACGGGCGAGCTGCGTCAGCGCGTGCGCGGCATCTACGAGATTCCCGGCCGCGGCTATGGCGACGACCCCACGGCGCGCGTGCGCACCGTGTCCGATCGCGACTGGGTGGTGACGCTGGACATCACGGCGGACGAGTACTACGGCGCCGAGCAGGTCAAGCGCGCCCTGGTGCGCTATCCGATCAAGGTCACGCGGGTGGACGTCGATCCCGCCCGCAACCCGTTCGGCCTGGCGCTGGACTGCTACGACGGCGCGCCCCAGCGCATCAGTGCACCGGAGCCGACGCGCCCGGCGCCGAGTGGCCTGTCTCCGCAAGCGCCTCAAGGAGGAAACACCCCATGAAGCATCCTGTATTCGCGCTGCTGGGGCTACTGGCCGTGGCCGCGGCACCCATCGCCCATGCAGTGGAGATCCTGCGCTGGGAACGCATGCCACTGGCAGTGCCGCTGAAGGTCGGTCAGGAACGCATCGTGTTCATTGACCGGAACGTGCGCGTGGGCGTGCCCGCGGGCGTGGGCGAACGCCTGCGCGTGCAGAGTGCGGGCGGCGCGGTGTACCTGCGCGCCAGCGAGCCGATCGAGCCCACGCGGTTGCAACTGCAGGACGCCGACACGGGCGCGCTGATCCTGCTGGACATCGCAGCCGAACCACCCAAGGACGGGGAAGCCGAGCTGGAGCCGGTGCGCATCGTCGAGGGTGACAGCGCACCGGGACGCTATGGCGAGCAGGCCGACAGTGCCGAGGCCCCGGCACGCGCCCAGGGCCAGGCAGGTGCGCGGACCGCGCGGCGCGAAACCCCGGTCCCTGTCGTCCTGACGCGCTTCGCCGCGCAGCACCTCTACGCGCCGTTGCGCACCGTGGAGCCGCTGCCGGGCGTCATGCGGGTCAACCTGCCCCGCGACCTCGACCTGGACACACTGATGCCAACGCTGCCCGTGCGCGCGGTCGCGCTCGCGTCGTGGCGGCTGGAGGACCAGTGGGTCACTGCCGTGCGCCTGACCAACGGCAGCGGCGGCTGGATCACGCTCGACCCGCGCGTGCTGCAAGGCGATTTCCTCACCGCCACCTTCCAGCACGAGGCGCTGGGCCCGCGCGGCACGCCCGAGGACACGACCGTCCTGTACCTGGTCACGCGCGGCCGCGGCCTCGCGCAGTCGCTGCTGCCGGCGATTCACCGCTTCGACCCTGCCGTGCATCTGCCGCAGCCGGACGGCGACGAGAACGCCAAGAAGGCCCGCCATGCGCAGTAACGGCCTACTCAAGTGGCTGATGATCCCTGTCGCCATCCTGGTGCTGTTCGTCGGTATCCGGCTGTTCTCGGGTGGAGGCAGCACGGCGCCACCCGCGGCGGACAACGGCGCCCAGCTCACGCCCGATGAAATGAAGGCGCTGGGCATCGAGGGCGATACCCCGCGCGACACCGTGGCAACGCTGGTTGCGCAGGTCAAGCAGTTGCGCACCGAACTTCAGACCGCGCTCTCGGACAACAAGTCGCAGCGTGAAGAGAACCAGCGACTGCGCCAGCGCGAGAACTCCATCGACCAGCGCATCAACTCGGCGCTCGAATCCGAGCGGTCCAACCTGCGCCGCGACCAAGAGCAGGCGGCCAGCGCGCGCCAGCAAACCGAAGGGCTGCTCGCCGACCTGCAGCGGCGTCTGGACAGCATCGGCGGGCGCGGCGGCGGCCATGCGGACCTGCCCGTGGGCCTGGGGCTGCAGGGCGGCGACGAGGCAGGCATGGAGGGCGGCGTGCGGTGGGTCGAGCCGGACGACGCAAAGCCCGCCGAGGGGCGCAACGGGGGGCGTGGCGCGAGCGGCGGCATGAGCTTCCCCACGAGCTTCGGCCCGGCGCAGAGCACGCTCGAAACCACCGCGGAAACCGTGGCCAACGCGGGCGCCCGCGCCGCCGGGGGCAAGAGTGCCAAGCCGGTCTATACCGTGCCGACCAACTCCACGCTCATGGGTTCGGTCGCCATGACCGCGCTGATCGGCCGCGTGCCGATCGACGGCACGGTCAACGATCCCTATCCGTTCAAAGTTCTGGTCGGGCCGGACAACCTGACCGCCAATGGCATCGACATTCCCGACGTGGCCGGCGCCGTGTTCAGCGGCACCGCCTCGGGCGACTGGACGCTCTCGTGCGTGCGCGGTCAGGTGCGCAGCATCACGTTCGTCTTCAACGACGGCACGATTCGCACAATCCCCGAAGACCGCGAGGGCAACCAGCAGAACAACCAACAGCGCGACGGCTTGGGCTGGATCAGCGATCCCCACGGCATTCCTTGCGTCAGCGGCGAGCGGCGCAGCAACGCCCAGCAATACCTCGGCTCGCAGGCCCTGATCACCGCGGCCGGTGCCGGTGTGGCCTCGCTCATCGAGAGTGACAGCGGCCGCATGTCCTATGTCGGCTCGGACGGCTCCATCGGCACCGTGGGCATCACCGGCCAGGAAGCGGTCGGCCAGATTCTCGCGGGCGGTGTCCGGGACATGTCGGCCTGGGTCAACAAGCTCTACGGCCAAGCCTTCGCCGCCGTCTATGTCCAACCCGGCGCCAAGGTTGCCGTCCACCTCGAAAAGCCGCTCGCCATCGACTTCGATCCCGAAGGCCGCAAGGTCGATCACCGCGCAGGAGAAAGCCATGCACTCGAACTTGACTAACCTGGCCCGTGGCCTGGCACTGGCCCTCGCCGTCGCGGTGCTTGGCGGCTGCGCCACCAGCAAGGAAAAGCTGCTGACCCACGGTGACCGCACGATGATGGACATCTGGCAGCAGGAAGCCGGCGACGGCGGTGGCGGTGGCGCAGCCGGGCGGAACGCCGGCCGCCAGCTGCTCGATGCGCGCCAGAGCCTGCGTCGGCCCCTGACCGACGCCGACGTGCAGGCCGCACCTGTTGAGCAGATGCGCTACACGCGCACCGCGCGCAATGAGGTCCACCGCCAGTTCCAGCGTCTGCCCAATCCCGATCTCGTGATGTACGTGTACCCGCACCTGGCCGGCACCGACCCCGTTCCCGTGCCGGGCTACACGACGGTTTTCCCCTTGTACCAGCGCGTGCAGTACGCGATGCCTGGCGAGAGGACGGAGGACTACTGATGCGGTGGAAACTTCCATGGCCGAAGCTGGCTGCCGTCAGCGCCGAAGACACCGCCGCCGACGAGCAGCCGGACGGCTGGCAGCGCCACGTCGAGGCCTTGCAGCAAGCCGGCATCCCCGAACCCGGCGCCGCGGTCCAGGGCCGCAAGCCGGCGACCGTGGCCGACGAGCAGGCGCTGTACGACGTCGCACCGTCCTTCGTGGAACTGCTGCCCTGGGTGGAGTTCTTGCCCGAGTCGAAATCGATGCTCCTGGAGGACGGCCAATCGGTGGCCGCCTTCTACGAGCTGGTGCCGCTGGGCACCGAAGGCCGGGAACCCGGCTGGCTCGCGCATGCCCGCGACGCCCTGGAAAACGCGCTTCAGGACAGCTTCGATGAACTGGACGAGAACCCGTGGGTGCTCCAGCTCTATGCCCAGGACGAACCGAGCTTCGACCAGTACATGCAGACCTTGCGCGATTACGTGCAGCCACGTGCGCGCGGCTCGGCGTTCACCGAGTTCTACCTGCGCTTCTTCGGCCACCACCTGCGCGCTGTGGCCAAGCCCGGCGGCCTGTTCGAGGACACGGTGGTCACGCGGCTGCGCTGGCGCGGCCAGACGCGGCGCGTGCGCATGGTGGTGTACCGCCGCGCGAGCGGACAGGGACAGGCAAACCGCCGCGGCCAGACACCCGAGCAGATGCTGGGCATCGTCTGCGACCGCCTGTGCGGCGGCCTGGCGAACGCCGGCATCCAGGCCCGGCGCATGGTCGCGGCCGACGTCCACGACTGGCTGCTGCGGTGGTTCAACCCGCGCCCCACGCTGCTCGGGCCTGGGGTGGAGGACCGGGAGCGCTTCTACGCGTTGGCGCGCTATCCGGACAGTACCGAGGAAAGCGAGGCCGGCGAGATCGAGCTGGCGAGCGGGCGGGATTTCAGCCAGCGGCTGTTCTTTGGGCAGCCGCGCTCGGACGTGGCGCAAGGGGCCTGGTACTTCGACGGCATGCCGCACCGCGTGCTGATCACCGACCGGCTGCGCATGCCGCCCGGCACCGGGCACCTGACCGGCGAGACCCGCAAGGGGGACGCGATCAACACGCTGTTCGACCAGATGCCCGAGGACACCTTGATGTGTCTCACCATGGTGGCCACGCCGCAGGACGTCCTCGAATCGGACCTCAACCATCTGGCGAAGAAAGCTGTGGGCGAGACGCTGGCGTCGGAGCAGACGCTCAAGGACGTGCATGAAGCCCGCTCCCTGATCGGCAGCGCGCACAAGCTCTACCGGGGCACTCTGGCGTTCTACCTACGCGGGCGCGACGAGGCGGAACTGGATCGGCGCGGCCTGGACCTCGCGAACGTGATGCTCAACGCCGGCCTGCAGCCGGTGCGCGAGGACGACGAGGTGGCGCCGCTCAACAGCTACCTGCGCTGGCTGCCGTGCTGCTACAACCCCGGCAAGGACCGGCGCCGGTGGTACACGCAACTGATGTTCGCCCAGCACGCGGCGAACCTGTCGCCAGTATGGGGCCGCGCCCAGGGCACGGGGCATCCCGGCATCACGATGTTCAATCGCGGCGGCGGCCCGATTACGTTCGACCCCTTGAACAGGTTGGATCGGCAGATGAATGCCCATCTGTTTCTATTTGGCCCCACCGGCTCGGGGAAGTCCGCCACGCTCAACAACCTGCTGAACCAGGTGACGGCCATCTACCGGCCGCGGCTTTTCATCGTGGAAGCCGGCAACAGCTTCGGCCTGTTCAGCGACTTCGCCAGGCGCCTGGGCCTGACCGTGAACCGGGTCAAGCTGGCCCCCGGATCGGGCATCAGCCTGGCGCCGTTCGCCGACGCACGCCGGCTGATCGAAACGCCCAGCGACGTACAGACGCTCGATGCCGACGCGCTGGACGAAGACCTGCCCCCCGATGCCTCGGCCATGGAAGCGGACGAGCAGCGCGACGTGCTGGGCGAACTGGAGATCACAGCGCGGCTGATGATCACGGGCGGCGAAGACAAGGAAGAAGCGCGGATGACGCGGGCCGACCGCTCGCTGATCCGCCAGTGCATCCTCGACGCCGCCGAACATTGCGTGGCCGAAAAGCGCACCGTGCTCACGCGCGACGTGCGCAACGCGCTGCGCGCCCGTGGCCAGGACCCGACGCTGCCCGAGATGCGGCGCGTGCGGCTGCTGGAGATGGCGGACGCGATGGACATGTTCTGCCAAGGCACGGACGGCGAGATGTTCGACCGTGACGGCACGCCGTGGCCCGAGGCCGACATCACGCTGGTCGATCTGGCGACCTATGCCCGCGAGGGCTACAACGCGCAGCTCTCCATCGCCTACATCAGCCTGATCAGCACGGTGAACAACATCGCCGAGCGCGACCAGTACCTGGGCCGGCCGATCGTCAACGTGACCGACGAAGGTCACATCATCACCAAGAACCCGCTGCTCGCGCCCTATGTCGTGAAAATTACAAAAATGTGGCGCAAGTTGGGCGCCTGGTTCTGGCTGGCGACGCAAAACATCGACGATCTGCCGCGCGCCGCAGAGCCCATGCTCAACATGATCGAGTGGTGGGTGTGCCTGTCGATGCCGCCGGACGAAGTGGAGAAGATCGCCAGGTTCCGCGAACTCTCGCCGGCGCAGAAGGCGCTGATGCTCTCCGCACGCAAGGAAGCGGGCAAGTTCACCGAGGGCGTCATCCTCTCCAAGAGCATGGAAGTGCTGTTCCGCGCCGTGCCGCCAAGTCTCTACCTCGCGCTCGCGCAAACCGAGCCCGAGGAGAAGGCAGAACGCTACCAGCTCATGCAGCAGCACGGCGTCAGCGAGCTGGATGCCGCCTTCAAGGTGGCTGAGAAGATCGACCGGGCACGTGGCATCGAGTCGCCGACCCTGGACCTGCCCTGAATCTGCCGTACACCGGAGAACGCCATGGAACAGAAACGCCCATCCATTCCGATGCAGGTACAGGCGTTCCGCCGTCGGCGCTGGAGGCTCAGCTGGCCCTGGGTGTTGGCCGCCGTGCTGGTAGCGCTGCTGCTGATCTGGCTCGTGTCCCGCTATTCTGGCAAGTCCACTCCCCAGACTTCAACGCCGGTCAGCGTGACGCAGGTGGCCGGGCCTCCGTGGCAGATGGGAAATCCGGAAGGGCGTTTCACGCTGACGCTCTACGCGGACCTCGAATGCCCGTTCTGCCGATCCTATTTCCCAGTGCTCAAGCGTTGGGTGGCCGGCAACGCGGACGTGGCCTTGCAATGGCACCACCTCCCGTTGGCCGCGCATGAGCCGGCCGCGTCTGCCGAAGCGAGCCTGGCGGAGTGCGCCGGCGAATCTGGCGGCCATGCCGCCTTCTGGCAGGCTGTCGAGTGGGTCTATGCCCACACGCGCAGCGACGGCCAGGGCTTGCCCGAGGACCTGCGGTACCCCGACCTTACGCCAGCCATCGAGCAGTGTCTGGCGAGCGAACGGCCCGAGGCGCCGATCCGCACCCAGACGGCGGAAGCCACGAGCAGCGGCGTGACCGCCACGCCGTCGCTGCGGCTGCACGATCGCGAAACCGGCAAGGCGATCCTACTGCAGGGTCCGATCGAGGGCGATGCCTTGCTGTCGGCCATGGACATGCTCGCGGCCGGCGATCCCGCCGCCACACCTACTACATCGGAAATGCCTGCCGACGTCGTCGGCGACATGCCCAGGTAGCCCCGGTCTTCAAGGCTACGGCGCAGTCCACTGCGCTGACCGAAACCCGTTCGCCTCGCATCCTGGCCGCGAACGATCACCGCTGCCGCGGTGATGGATGCACCTTGTTCGTTCCCCAGGAGGGCTTGCCCTCCCAGGGCGCGCGCCCTCCGATCTCACCGTCTGGAGGTTCGCCATGTCTTTCGTCGTCAATGACTCCTGCCTGGAGTCGCTTTCCGCCATCGCTGCCCAACACGAGGACTGGATCATCCAGCAAGCCATTGCACTGCTGGAGAAGCGGGTTTTCAAAGCGGGTGCGAAACTCCTCGACCCCACGGCCGTGCGCGACTACCTGCGCGTGAAGCTGGTCGCCGAGCCCAATGAGATATTCGCCGCTGTGTTCCTGGACAGCATGCACCAGGTGCTGGCCTACGAGCCGTTGTTCAGGGGCACGATCAACTCGACTTCGGTCTATCCGCGTGTCGTCGTGCAGCGTGTGCTGGAGTTGAAGGCCGCCGCGGTGGTCTTCGCGCACCAGCACCCCTCGGGCATTTCCGAGCCGTCGAGCGCGGATCGCATGCTGACCCAGCAACTGCAGGCCGCGCTGGCGCTCATCGATGTGCGGGTACTGGACCACATCATCGTCGGCCAGGGTGCCCCGTTCTCCTTTGCGGAGTCCGGCCTGCTGTAAGGGTTGCACTGCTTCGTTGATCAGCGCGGAGGCTTCGGCCTCCGCTTTTTTCTTTGCGGCGACGCAAGCAGGTATGCGGGGTGGCCGCGATGCGCATTGTTTGTTGGGGCCGCCTGGGGTTCGGCGTTTGACTATGGCCCTGATCAACTTCCGGGGCACATGACATGCCAGCAGCTTTTACCCGGTTCGCACCAGGCTGGCGAACCCTTGGCATGGCCGTGGCGCTGCCGACGTCTCTGGCGGTGTTCAGCCCGGCCACCTTCGCCGCCGACGTGGTGGTCGTCACCGACAGCCGCCACCCGGTCAAGACCATGGGCGGCGAGCGACTGATCGAGTTGGGCGAAACGCCCCGGATCGAGGCCGAGCTTTCCGCGAATCTTCCAGCCGACCCTGAGCGGGCAGCAGCCATCGTCCGGCAACGCCTGAAGCAAGGCGGCACCGATCTTCAGCGCCGCATCGGCACCGCCTACCAGGGCGTCACCGACGCATGGAGTTTGGATGTCACGACCATCCCGGCCGTCGTGGTGGATCAACGCTTTGTGGTCTATGGCGAGCCGGACGTGGCCCGGGCCGTCGCGCGCATCGAGCAACACCGGAGGACGCAGCCGTGACCCATCGCCCATTCGACCTGCTGCGCCGCCTGCGCGTCGCCGTGGCCTCGCTGCTGCTGATCAGCGCCACGGGCAGCTACGCCTTGAACACCGCCACCATCGTGTCCTCCGTCATGTCGCCGGACTGCCTGGAGTACCGGGTGGTGGGCATCTGCTACTGGCTCTACTGCACCTGGACGGGCTGCACGGTGCGCACATCCACCAAGGTCCGGCACTACGTGCCCGATGCGGTCGTCTCCAGCTACAGCAACACCGGAGAGAACCCCTGGGTCGAGGTGCAGGCGATGAGCACGCCCAACCCATCCGCACAGGCAGGTGGGGATGGGACCACGAACGAAGACCACGAAAACAACCTCGCCAAATTCAAGAACAGCGATGTCATCGGCCATCCTGGCGGCGAGGTATTCAACCAGTTCGCATCGTCGTCGGGCTATTTCTGCCAAGGCGCGGGCACGGCCTTCATGCCGTATCTACTCAGCACCCTGGACACGCTGGCTTGGCGCTACAACGTGCCTGAAATGACCTACCCGGAGGCGTTGATTCCGGGCATGCGCGAGGTCGGTGCGCGCACCACGATGAACCTCTGGGGCAATGTCTATCCGCGCGGCGGCTTCCTGCATCAGACCGATGACTACAAATCCGGGGCCGTCGTGGCCCAGCGCGCCGGTGATGTCGTCACGCGCCGCGGGCAGATCCACGTGTACCAGCCGCTGCTTGCCAACGCCCGCGACGGCTACTGGCCGGCCGGCGCGCTGATGGAGGGTGATGCCTCTACGGGCAAGTGGCAGGAGCTGACGCCGCGCCTGTCCAACACCTGCGTGGTGTTCCCGCACAGCGGCACGCTGACCCAGGCCCAACAAGGCGACTACGCCTGGGCGCTGTGGCGTCCCTATGCGTGCTGCGAACGCCGCGGGCAGGTGTTCCTGGGCAGCGTCGATTTCCTCTGAGGTGCCACGATGAAGCGTCCTGAATCGATGAACCTTTCCGCCAAGGCGTGCCGCCTGCTGCGCCCGAAGGCGCTGGCCGGCCCGCTCGCTCTGGTCTGCGGCCTGGCGTGGGCGCAGGTCGGATACCAGAACAGCGGCCCCTTCCTCGGCGATGACGTCATGTACTCGATCGGCGGTGGCAGTGCGGTGTCCATGGGCCGCGCGGCCGGCATGCGCTCCATCGGGGTCGGCGTGGGGTGGAACAGCAACCTGATCTGCGGCGACATGAGCATCCAGACCACGCTGCGCAATCAGCTCAACGGCATCACGAACGGCTTTCAGCAGATCATGAGCAACGTGATCCAGAGCGCGACCAGCGCGGTTGCATCGCTGCCGGCGCTGATCATTCAGCGCGCCGATCCGGGCCTGTACAACCTGCTGACCAACGGCGTGCTGCAGGCGCGGCTGGACTTCGACCGCTCCAAGCTGACGTGCCGCGCCATGGCGGAGAAGATGGCCGAGACTGCGGGTGGCCAGCTTGGCTGGAGCCAGATGGCCGAAGGCATGGCCTTGCGTGACGCGGTTGGCAGCAACGATGCCGTGTCGGCCGTCGAGCAGGCCGAGACGCGCCGCGGCAACGACGGCGTTCCCTGGGTGGGCGGCAGCAATGCCGGTGGCGCAGGCCAGTCCGCCATCCGCGTGGTCGGCGACGTCACCCGCGCGGGCTACAACCTGGTCAACGGGCGCGGCGTGACGGACACATCCTCCATCGCGTCCACCAGTTGCGCGAGCCTGTCCTGCCAGACCTGGACGTCGCCGCAGCAGGCGACCGAATGGGCCACCCGGGTCCTCGGGGAACAGGTGCAGCGCACGTGCGATTCCTGCACCAAGACCGAGACGGTGCCCGGCGTCGGGCTGACGCCGCTGATCCAGGAGGAGTACGAAGCCAAGCTGGAAGTCTTGCAGGAACTGGTTTCCGGCGTGCGCAACACCACCTTCGAGAACTTGCGCGAGGCCGGCAGCACGTCGCTGCCGATCACGCGCGGCGTCATCGAGGCGCTGCGCGACGAGCCGGACCAGGACCTGCTGGCGCGGCGCCTCGCGTCCGAGGTGGCGCTTTCGTCGGTGCTGGAGAAGGCACTGCTGCTCCAGCGCACGCTGCTCACCGGCAAGAAAGAGCCCAACGTGGCAGCCAACGAGTTGGCAGTCGAGGCCGTGAACCACGAGAGCGACACGCTCGACCGGGAGATCCGCAACCTCAAGACCGAACTTGAACTGCGGCGCGAGCTGGCGAACAACTCGCCGATGGCCATCATCCAGCGCCATGGCACGCGCGCGGCAGGCTCGCGCGGCATCTATGAGGGCGATCCGGTGCCCGACCGCCTCGACCAGTTGCAGAAGGGCAATCCGGGAGGCCGGCCATGAGCGCGGAGCGCATGGCCTGGCGCCCCTTGCGCTGGCTCATCAGCCGGCGTGCGGCGAAAGCACTGCTGTGGGCGGCCGTGATCGTCGCCGCTGCGGTGGGCGCCAACATCGCCGGCATCTATCTCGTTGGCAGCGTGGCCGGCTGGGAGCGGTGGCTCGCGGCCGCATCGGGCTACTTCTTCGTGTGGCGGTTGTTCCTGTACGGGGCGACGGCCTGCGGCTGGGTCTGGATGCGGCGGCGGCTGCTGGCGCGCGAGGACAGCACGCTGGCCCGACGCCGGCTGATTCGCGCTGAGGTCGCCGGCATTGTTGCCATCGTGGCGCTGGAAGCCAGCCTGTTGATGCAGGCCGCTTGAGGGGATCGAGGCCATGACGCTTTTCACGACCGACTACCTGGAGTACTACCTAACCCTCGTGTCCTGGATCGTCAACAACGGCATCTGGGCGGTCCTCGTATCCAGCGGGGTATTCGCGCTGCCTTTCGTCGCCATCATCGTGCAGGAGTGGTTGAAGGCCCGTGCGGAAGGCGCCGACGAGGGCAACAAAGGCGTGCTGAGCGCCGCCCGCATCGAGAACCGGGTCTTCGTCGCCATCGTGGTGGTGATGTTCGCCGGCATTCCGTTCATCGACGTGGACCTGAACACCATCCAGTACGACAGCTCGCGCTCGGCCCAGTGCCAGGTCAGCGTGGCGCAGCCCGGGGATACCGGCTGGTCGCAGTCCTTCAGCACCATCAACAACCAGTCGGCGAAGGTGCCGGTGTGGTGGGCGTTCATGCACGCGCTCTCGCGCGCCGTCACGGGCGCTTCGGTGGCAGCGATCCCGTGCGGCACGGACCTGCGGCAGATGCGCATGGAGATCGACGCTACGCGCATCGATGACCCGGTGCTGGCTCAGGAAGTAGCGGATTTCTCGCGGGATTGCTATGGGCCTGCACGGGCCAAATTGTTCATGCAGCGCCCTCAGCTCGATGAGCAGCAGATGCACGACGTGACCTGGATCGGATCGCGGTTCTTCACCGACACGAACGGCTACTACGACACATACCGTTCCAGCACCCCACGCGAGGACTGGCCCTATGACAGCACCCGCGACGCAGGGCTTGCGCAGGTGGCCAGCGGTGGCGGCTACCCGACCTGCCGCCAGTGGTGGAGCGATGGAAGTAACGGCCTGCGGGCACGCCTGCTGGGTCAGGTGGACCCGAGCCTGTTGAGTCGCCTGGCGGGCTGGGCCGGGTTCCTGAGCCGGGCCGAGGTGGACGACTCGGTGATCCGAGCCATCGCGTCACCGCGGCAGCAGAAGTTGAACCAGGGCAGCGTCTATACGGACTACGGAGGCCAGATCGACAAGACCTTGCCGAACATCGTGACACGGGCCACGGGAGACGTTGGGATGGCCGTCGGCGCGATTGCCGCGTTTCCCGCCATGGACGTCGTGAGACAGTCTCTACCCATGGTCCTCGCCTTGCTCAAGATGGCGCTGGTCATCTGCATCCCGCTCGTGCTGGTCGTGGGCACCTATGACCTGAAGACGGTCGTCACGGTCAGCGTCGTGCAATTCGCGCTGTTCTTCGTGGATTTCTGGTTCCAGCTCGCTCGCTGGATCGACAGCACTATCCTCGATGCGCTCTATGGCTGGGGCTTTGGCTGGAACCGGCCACACACGAACTTCGACCCGCTGGTGGGGCTGAACAATGCGTTCGGCGACATGCTCTTGATGTTCGTCGCGGGCACGATGTTCCTGGTGCTGCCAGGATTCTGGCTGGCAAGCCTGACCTGGGTTGGAATTCGGGCGGGACATGCCATTCAGGGGTTGTCGGACGGCAGCAAGAGCGCCGGCCAAGCCGGGGGCAAGGGGGCTGGGGCACTCACGGGAGGCAAGCTGAAGTAGCCCGGAGTCCGTCAGTCGTCGGTGTACAACTCGTGCGACGTATCGTTGTACAGATTGGGATCGTAGCCCGGTGTCTTGCGCAGTTCTGTGAGATCGGTGAAAGGCCACTCGTCCTCGTCAGAGGTATTGGCAGCAGCAGCCCACGCCGCCGCCACGACGCCCAACAACACGAGTGCGAACCAAAAAGCAACGTAGAGCAGCAATCCCACCACAGACAGCTTGACCACCCACACGAGCGCGGTGGCAACGGCCGCCGGCACCCCCTTGGACACCAACCAGTTCGACGCCCGACGTTCGCCGCGCGCGTAGGCGCGCCATCCGCGGCCAAAGGTGCGGCCGAGGCGTTCTGCAGTGCTGATGCGGGTCGTGGTGTTCATGGTCGTCTCCTGCTACAGAGGCCTATTCCAGTTTGGTCCATTTCATTCTGTTTGGGGCTTCAATGTGCTCTCTTGCTGCTTCAGGACGCTTCGTCATCCGGTTCCACCGGGCCGGGGTCGGGTTCCACGCCGACGCGATACGTGGCAACGAAGCGCGGCCAGTCCACATGGTCCACCAGGTCGATGTCATCGACAACGCCAACCTTTGCTGCCGCACGCTCGAACAGGGCGATGCTCTTGGCGGGATAGTTGTTGCGCGACGGATAGAGCACCCCGTCGAACAGCGGCTGGCCGTCGTCTCCGAGCATCGCATGCACCTGCGCGGACACCTGCTGCGTGTGCGTGTAGTCGCGGCTGGCCAACTGTTCCAGGTTCAGGCCGAAGTAACCCGCCATGACACCCTCGGCCGTGAGATCGGCCAGCCGCACGTCGTCCAGGACGCCCACGGCGCGCAAGAGCCGGCTCTCGACTTCCTTCAGCGCGATCGAGCGCTTTTCATCCGCCAGCCACTGGTGCTTGTGAAACACCGACTCCATCAGCGCCGTGGGCAGGTCGCGGCCCAGGTAGAGCACGCCGTAGGTCCGCGCCGGGTCGTCGTAGCGATTGGTGCCGCTGCGGCCATAGTACAGCGGGCTGCCCCGATAGACGACGCGGCTCACATGCTGGAGCAGTTCACCCGCATCGATCAGGAACAAAGGCAGTTCGCGGCTCATGGCAGTCTTGCCTCAATGCACCTGGACGCCCAGCACGTTGAACACCGCTTCGGCCACGTCATCGATCGTGCCATGCGTCACCGTATCCACCGGCGAGCGTCCGCCCAAGCCTTCGAGCGGTTCGGACAGCGCGCGGTAGATCGTCCAGTGGTCGATGCCCTCGACCTCCTGAAGCACGGTTTGGGTCAACTGCTGCTTCACCGGGTCGAGCTGCCAGTCGGGCAGCTTCTGGCCGCGCGGCCCCACATTCAGCGCCAGCAGCCGGCGCGCGAGGATGTCCTTGTAGATCTGCTGGCGCGACTTGTCCGCCAGCTTGGCGTACTCGGGGATCGCCAGGTTGTGCGGCTGGTTGAAGGTTTCCAGCAGCGCAGCGCGGCCACGCTGGACGTCGGTTTCACTCGGCGCCCAGCGCGTCTCGGCGCGCAGCGCGCCCGCTTTGCGTGCCAGGGCCTCTTGCACCGTCTCCGCTTCCAGGCTGGCGGGCAGCTTCACCGCCTCCACACGCTCGTGGACGAACGCCTGCAACTCGGCCGCGAAAGCCGTGGCATCCCGGATTTCGACGGTATCCGCGAAGCGGCGCACATCCTCCACCGTGACGCGCGGCAGATGGTCGGCAATGAATTCAATGGCATTGGGCATGGTGATCTCCCAGGCAGGTTTGAGACAGGATTCACTCTAGTCTCCCTTGTCGCGTTTGTCAACTTTGTCGCCTTACGCACCTGCCTGGCGGAAGTGGCGTCCAGGCAGCATAGAGCCGCGACCGGCACCGGCTCGCTGTCCAATCCATTCCAGCGGGTTCCCCATTGACGCTGGAGCCGCACCCCATGCCCCGCTATACCGAAACGGTTAAAGGCCAAAGGGCCGAAACGGCAAGGGAATGGGGTGCAAGGGGAAAGGCCCTACCTCGAAAAGGCGAAAAGGCCTCCCGGCCGGCCCCCCAGAGGACACCCGCATGCTCTCCCTGTTCCAGCGAAAACGGCCCCCGGTCGCTGCCCCGTCGCCAGCGCCCGCCACCGACCTCCCGAAAGGGTTGCTGCGGCCCGAATCGGCCGCATCGCTGCTGGCAACACCGCGCCGGCAGAAGCTGCTGGAACACATCTGGCAGCGCACGTCGCTGTCGCGGCGGCAGTTCGCCACCCTATACCGCACGCCGCTGGAGCACTACGCCGAGTTGGTCCAACAATTCCCCGCATCGGAAAGCCATCACCACGCTTACCCCGGCGGCATGCTGGATCACGGGTTGGAGATCGTCGCCTATGCGCTCAAGCTGCGGCAGTCCCATCTGCTGCCCATTGGCGCCAGTCCCGAAGACCAGGCGGCGCAGTCTGAAGCCTGGACTGCCGCAGTCGCTTATGCCGCGCTGCTGCACGACATCGGCAAGATCGCCGTCGATCTGCACGTCGAACTGGCCGACGGCTCGCTGTGGCACCCCTGGCACGGCCCGCTGCACCAGCCATACCGCTTCCGCTACCGCGACGATCGAGAATATCGGCTCCACAGCGCTGCGACAGGTTTGCTCTACCGCCAACTCCTCGACCGTGATGCCCTGGACTGGCTCAGTGGCTATCCCGACCTGTGGGGACCGCTGCTCTACGTCCTGGCCGGCCAGTACGAGCACGCCGGCGTGCTGGGCGAACTTGTCGTACAGGCCGACCGCGCTTCCGTGGCCCAAGAGTTGGGAGGCGATCCCGCGCGCGCTATGGCCGCCCCCAAGCACGCGCTGCAACGCAAGCTGCTGGACGGGTTGCGCTACCTGCTCAAGGAAGAGTTGAAGCTGAACCAGCCCGAAGCCTCCGATGGCTGGCTCACCGAGGACGCCTTGTGGCTGGTGAGCAAGACGGTTTCGGACAAGCTACGTGCGCACCTGCTGTCAGAGGGCATCGATGGCATCCCTACGAACAACACTGCGGTGTTCAACGTGCTTCAGGACCACGGCATATTGCAGCCGACGTCGGACGGGAAGGCGGTCTGGCGCGCGACCGTGACCAGTGCGACCGGCTGGTCCCACTCATTTACCCTGCTGCGTCTAGCTCCCGCGCTGATCTGGGAAGCTGGCGAACGGCCAGCATCGTTTACCGGCACGGTGGCAATCGACGCTGCGGCAATCGAGAAGGATGCTGGCTCGGAGGCTGCCCCGCCTATGACTGCCGCGAAGCCTGTCTTGGAAGAACAGACGACGCCACCTTGGGAAGGCAGCAGCCCCGCTAACTTGGCTTCACCGCCCGCAGTTCAGCCCCTGCCTGACGTCATGGAAGACATGCTGGCGATGGTGGGCTCCGGACACCTCCTTGCGACGCGACAGGATGCAGAGCCCGTCCCGGCCTTCGCAACGAGTTCGCTGGTACTGCCTGTGCCAGCGTCTAAATCTTCGGCATCGACACAGCAGCCTTCGGGCGAGCACTTCATGGGCTGGCTTAGGCATGGCTTGCAGAGCCGAAAGCTGATTCTCAACGATGCCAAGGCACTGGTGCATACCGTGGACGACACGGTGTTCCTGGTAAGCCCTGGGGTGTTTCAGCGCTATGTCCAGGAGCATCCTCAAGTTCCAGCACTCGCCAAGCAGGATGCCGTTGTCGACTGGCAATGGGTCCAGAAGCGCTTCGAGAAGCTGCAGGTCCATCGCAAGCAGCCCAGCAGCTTAAACATCTGGACCTGCGAGGTCACCGGCCCGCGCAAGTCGCGCAAGCTGCATGGCTACTTACTCGATGACCCTGGCCAACTGTTCGATGAGCGGCCACCGAACAATCCCTACTTGAAACTGGCATAGGTGCTAGATACGGGCCCATAGAGGCACTGGTTGCCTGCCGTGCGCGTAGCATGGATCAACCTCTCTGCTTCATAGAAACGAACGTTGGACACGGTTACGCCGCCGAGGCTGGCGACGTCGCCAACAATTGGCACACGTTCCGTGGCAAAAGGCTTGGCGACCACCGTCGTCGGGGTGGCTGTTCGTACAGATCGTTGTTTCATCATCGTCTCGGCGTGGATCATGTACTGCAGCAAGCACGCCTGCAGCCTCTAGAGTCGAAGAAGTCGACTCGTCTCAAAGGGCCCCTCGTCGTTTCGTGTGGAAACCAACGGCGACAATCGGTGGTGGTCGTAGCGCCGTGTGGGCATGTGGGCAAGTCGCAGAGCGGCTTGTCCACATGCCCATGCGGCCTTGTAGTGCATGAACTGGAGGCTGTCTCGTGAGCGTTGGAGTTGAAACGCTGTTTGCCAGCGCGTTGGGTTTGGTTGCGCCGTGGGAGGTGGCCAAGGTGGATCTGGACACAGCCAAGCGGCGCATAGACTTTGAGGTGCGCTGCAACGCCAAGTTGCTCAGTTGCCCGCACTGCAACACCCCGGCGCAAGGCATCCATGACCGCCTTCGCCGCTCGTGGCGACACCTTGATTTTTTCCAGTTCGAAGCCTGGCTGCACGCCGATGTGCCGCGGGTGGCCTGCACTGGCTGCGGCAAGACCACGCAGGTGGGTGTGCCCTGGGCTCGCGAAGGCTCTGGCTTTACGGCGCTGTTTGAAGCCTTGGCGTTGTCGCTGTGCCGTGAGCTGCCGGTGCGGCAAGCCGCTGCACTGCTGCGTTGTGCCGACAAGCCCCTGTGGCGGCGCATTGAGTACTATGTTCAACAGGCCCGCGCAATCGACGACATGAGCGAGGTACGTACCGTGGGCATCGACGAGACAAGCCTGCGGCGTGGGCAGCACTACATCACTGTCGTGCACGATCTGGCTGCCAAGCGCCTGCTGTTTGCCACCGAAGGGCGCAGCCACCACTCCGTGTTGGACTTTGCCCAAGACCTCAAGGCCCATGGCGGCGATCCGGCTGTCGTGCATCACGTCTGTCAGGACATGAGTACTGCCTACACCAAGGGGGTGGGCTTGGCGCTGCCGGCAGCTGCCATCAGCTACGACCGCTTCCATGTCGTCAAGATGGCCATCGAGGCCATGGACGAAGTGCGACGAACCGAATGGCGCGATCAGCCCCATGCCGTGCACGCGGCCTTGGGCGGCACGGACCGCAAAGTGCTCAAGGGCCTGATGTGGGGCATGCGCAAGAACCCACCTGCCTGGAGCGGCCAACAGATCAGCGCCATGCACTGGCTGCAGCACTCCACGCTGAAATCTGCGCGGGCGTGGCGCCTGAAGATGGCCCTGCGCGAGGTCTATGGCGCAGCGCTCAAGCACAACGACCCCAGGCAGGCTCAGGCAGATCTGAGCGCCTGGTTGAGCTGGGCCACACGCTCGCGGCTGGAGCCCTTCAAGAAACTGGCCAAGACCTTGAAGACCCACTTCGCTGGCGTGATCAGCGGCATGCTGGACAACCGATCCAATGCCTTCGTCGAAGCCATGAACGGCCTGTTGCAGCAGGCCAAACGCGCCGCACGAGGCTTCCGAACGGCAGGCAACTTCATCGCCGTCGCATACCTTCGCATGTCCAAGCTGGCCCATCTGCCTGATCACCCATTCACCCCAGCCTCAGCAAAATGAAGCCGGGCGGTTCCACACAAAACGGCATAGAGCCTCTCAAAGCCGGGGGGTGCTGGTGGACAACAGCAAATCGAGGCGGTGTTCGACCAGCACCGCCTCGATGCTGCGCGGCGGCTGACCGGTCATCTGCTCGATGACACCGTCGGAGAACGGCGCCAGCCCGCGTTTGGACACCTCTTCGATGATCAGCGCCTCTCGCACCGTGGATTTCGGAAAGCCCGAGACCTGCAGATGCAGCGCCAGGGCTTCCTCACTGACGGGCACCAGGTCGATGCTGGCTCCGAAGATGATATTGATGCTGTTCACCAGCGCCTCGGCGGTGAGAGCCTGCGGGCCGGTGATCGCCAGCTCTCCGGGCGGAACAGGGTCCGCCCGCAGTACCGCCGCAGCGGTGCGCGCCACGTCCTCGCCCGCCACGTAAGGCAGTCTGCCTTGCGGCGCTGAGCAAAACCATTTCCCGCACCGAAGCGCCAGGATGATCCGCGGAAACAATCGCTCCATAGGCCAACTCACCCGCAAGACTGACAAGGCTAGGTTGCGAGCCTCGCATGACGGTTGGAGAGGTGTCACAGCGCAGCGGCCTGCCCGTATCCACGATCCACTTCTACGAGTCCAAGGGCCTGATCCAGAGCGAACGCACGTCCGGAAATCAGCGGAGATACTCGCCCGCTATCTTGAGGTATCTGGCCATCGTCAAAGTCGCGCAGCGGGCCGGACTATCGCTGGACGAAGTGCTCGACGCTCTCGGGCAGTATCAGCCGGGCGTTCATCTGACTGCTGCGCATTGGCGCCGTGTGGCGTCTAGGTGGCGTGAAGACCTTGACGACCGCATTACGCAGTTGATGCGGCTGCGGGACGAACTCGGGGGATGTATCGGGTGCGGTTGTCTCTCTCTCAAAGAGTGCCCGTTGCGTAATCCGGGCGACATACTCGCAGGCCAGGGGCCCGGTGCGCGTATCCTTGAGCGAGAATAGGCGGGACTTGTGAGATTGACAGTCGACTGAGTGGATCGCGCCGGCAGGGTCGACGTAGGGCGATGTATCCGCTACGCCGACCGCCGCAGTTCACGTCGTCTAAGTCGGCCGTGAGATTGCTGAAAATTCATTCGGCATTTTTGTGCAGCGAACAGTCCGCACGACCATTACCAACGAAGTGCGACAGGCCTCGTTCGCTTTCCTTGGGTCTCGTCTGTTCCTCACAGCGCGCAATCATTCGGACGTATTCAAAGGCCCCATGAGCGCAGCAATGATAGGGCAAGGAAGCGCCTCTCCCGTGTCTTCGCACCTCTCCAGCATGTCTCTCAGAGCGCCTCGCATGCGCTGAAGGTCGCCAACCTTCTCATCGATCTGGTCAAGGCGCCGCCGTGTCACCGTCTGAATAGCCCGGCGATTCCGCCCATCCTCCAGATCCAAGAGCGACTTCACCTCGTCCAGCGAGAACCCAAGGCTCTGAGCGCGCTTGATGAAGCCGATCCGCTGGATCATCGAAGCGGGGTAGCGCCGGAAGCTGCCGGCGTTCTTCGGGATCGGCAACAGGCCGCGTCCCTGGTAGTAGCGGATTGTCTCCACGCCGACGCCAGCGACCTTCGCCAGCCTGCCAACCGTCATCCAATCACCCAAACCTTCGTTCATCGAGCGATCCACTGTCTATTCACAAGCAACACAGAATAACGCAGTACCGCGTAGTTGACCCTTGCCTCCATTTGATCCAAGTCAATTTCCCGCAGCTCAGTTGGGAATAGGATCACAGGTGTCAATGGGTCAATAGGCCGCACATGCGCACACTTCTCAACCACCGCAGGATTCGCGCCATCGCGTGGATGGTGCTCGGGGTATGGCTGTTTGCGCTCGGGGCCGGGGTGGCCAATGCCTGCCTTCTGGAGTCTCCGCAGCAACATCGGCATGCTGTCGGGTATGAGCATGTCCCATCGTCCGGGCATGGAAATCATGAAGGCCTCCATGGTGAGCACGAAGAAGGTTCCCACGACCCGTCGAAGGCCCCGTGCCTGAAGCTCTGCGGCGACGTCAACCAGTCCGCCATTCAGAAAGCACCAACCTTCGCGTTCGACCTCGTCGGTTTGGCGCCTCCCGCCTATGGAGACCAGCTGCTGGCTCCGACGTTGGCTCTGCGAGCCATCCCATCGAGGGGTCACCAGCGACCACCTCCCAAGCGGCCGTCGTGGCTGCTGTTCGAGCGTCTCGCGCTGTAGCGCCTCCTTTGAGTTGCCGTGTCGGTCACACCCGGCGCACAACTCATAAGCCTTGACTCTGTACCCGACTACGGAGTTTTCATAGGGCTTTGTCCGCTTGCGGCGACATCGGTTTCGCCCCAATGGCAGGCACCCGCGGCTAAAGGAGAGAGAAATGAAATTCACGCATTCGATCGCGGCCATCGTTGGCGCCGCACTGGTCACCTTGTCTGCGTTCGCGCAGGACAACCATCAGGCCCATCACCCCGCAGGTGCGAGTCCGACCGCGGCCGAGACGCCAAGGGCGCCGACCACCGAGGGCATGGATGCGCAACTGAAGTCGATGCAGGCCATGCACGAACGGATGGTGGCTGCGAAGACGCCTGCGCAGCGCAAGGCGCTCATGGCCGAACACATGCAGGCCATGCGGGCTGGCATGGCGATGATGGGCGCAATGAAGGATGGAGCCGAGTCGGCGCCGACAGCTGAGCGGCAGCAAATGCTCGAAATGCGCATGGACATGTGCCAGTCCATGATGCAGATGATGATGGACCGGATGCCTGAGCCGGCGAAGTGAGGAGGACGACCATGACAACTTCTCACCGCACCGGTCCAAGGTTTTCGCGCTCGCGATGGTTCCTGGGCTTTCTGGTCTTCCTGGCCGTGAGCATCTACATGCTGCTGACGGAACACCGCGGGCACTACCTGGCCGCGCTGCCACTGGTCCTCCTGGCGACTTGCGTCATCGCTCATGTGCTGATGCATCGCCATGCCGTACCAGGCGACGGTAGCAAGGCGAATCCATCGTACCCGGGAGAGCGCAAATGAACCACGATGCGCCCGCTTATGGGCTTTGGCTGCTCGTCCTCGTGAACTCGGCGGTCTTCATCATGTTCGCCTTCAGCTTCTTCAAACCGCAGACCTCGCGCGACTGGAGAACCTTCGGGACATTCGCAGCGTTCATTGTTGCCTTGTTCGTCGAGATGTACGGCTTTCCGCTGACGCTGTACGTGCTGTCCGGCTGGCTTCAGACCAAGTATCCCAGTCTGGACTTGCTGTCGCACAACAGCGGCCATCTCTGGTCGACCCTGCTGGGCGAGAGCGGCGACCCTCACTTCAGCCCGCTTCATATCGCGAGCTACATCTTCATCGGGGGCGGCTTCTGGCTTCTGTCGAGCGCCTGGACGGTGCTCTACCACGCGCAACGGCACGCCCAACTTGCCGTGAGCGGCCCATACGCCAGGATTCGGCACCCGCAGTATGTGGCCTTCGTGGCGATCCTTTTCGGCTTTCTGCTGCAGTGGCCGACGCTGTTGACGCTGCTGATGTTCCCCTTCCTCGTCGTGATGTATTCGAGGCTGGCTGTCAACGAGGAGAAGGACATGCGCAAGCAGTTCGGCGCCGAGTTCGACGCCTATGCCGCGCGCACGCCGCGCTTCCTTCCCTCCCTCTCGGACACGCGCCAGCGAGGCTGACATGAAGAAGACCCGCTGGCGTCAGCGCATCAATCGACCGTACCTGGCTGCAGCCTACGGACAAGGCGATGGCTGCGGCTCCCGCTCGGATGCGGACATGAGCGCCGCGCCCCGCCGGGCGTCGACACACGCAATGCTGATCGCCTGCGACCAGACCTAACGGAGAACCCATGGCAAAGAACAAGAAGGGCGCCAAAGGCGCCAAGCACAAGGCCGATGTGGACGGCACCGGCACTGCCCACGGCTCAGCGCGCGACGAGACAGCGACACGCTCGATCGGCCGCGAGGACTACGAAGCACAGTTGCACATGCTGCAGATCGAACTGGTGAAACTGCAGCGGCATTTCATCAAATGCAACGACCGTATCCTGATCCTCTTGGAGGGAAGGGACGGCGCAGGCAAGGACGGCAGCATCAAGCGGCTGGTCGAACACCTGAGTCCTCGGGAAACACGGGTCGTCGCGCTAGGAAAGCCCTCCGACCGGGATCGCACGGGCTGGTACTTCCAGCGCTACGTCCCGCACCTGCCAGTTGGCGAAGAGCTCGTGGTGTTCAACCGCAGTTGGTACAACCGTGCGGGCGTGGAACCGGTGATGGGCTTCTGTACCGCCGAGGAGCACGAGGAATTCATGAACTCAGTGCCCAAGTTCGAGGAGATGCTGGTCAACTCCGGTATCAAGCTGCTGAAGTATTACCTCGACATCGGCAAGAAGGAGCAGAGCCGCCGGCTCGGGGAACGCCGCCGTGATCCCCTCAAACAGTGGAAGTCGAGCCCGGTGGATGCCGTCGCGCTGAAGCACTGGGACGGCTATACACGGGCGCGCGACGAGATGTTCATGCGCACCCATACGGCCGCGGCGCCCTGGTCTGTCGTGCACGCCGACAACAAACGGTTGGCGAGGCTCAACCTGATCAGAGACATCCTCTCCCGGCTGCATTACGCCGGCAAGAAGCACAAGGTCATCGCTCCCGACCGGGAGATCGTCTTCGAGTTCTCGCAGGACTGCCTGGACTCGGGCCGACTCGCTCGTTGAGACCACGAACACAGCGAACAGGAAGAACAGCCATGAAGTCGATCAACGTTGAAGTCGGAGGGCTCGTATCGAGCCTGAGCGCGGAGGGAGTACGCCGCAAGCTGCTGCAGCTTCCCGGCGTCCATCATGCAGATGTCAACTATGTTGCGGGAAGCGCAACGGTCCATCTCGATGAGGGACAACTCAGTGTCGAGGATCTGCGCCAGCGCATCGCCGAATGCGGCTATCACTGCCGTGGCGAGCAGACGCCCAAGCACGTGTGCGCGCCCGCCGCTGGCGTCTCTGCCGACCCCAGCCATGCGGTGCACGGCCATCACGGCGCACCCGCACGTCAGGCGCAAGAGATGGGGCATGAGGGGCACCACGCGCATGCCCCCGCCACGGCCGCACGCGCGAAGGCTGCGGCCACGACGCCCGCCGCCCATGCTGCGCACCAGGCCCACGCAGGCGACCCTGCGATGGACGACATGATGCACGACATGGGCCACGGGTCGGGCTCGATGCAGGACATGGCTCGGGACATGCGCAATCGCTTCTTCGTGGCCCTGGTCTTCGCCATTCCCGTGTTCTTCTATTCCCCGATGGGGAAGATGTTCGGCGACTTCCAGACGCCGTTCGGGCTGGACGACAAGCTCTTTCTTTTCTTCCTCGCAAGTGCCGCGATCATCTATCCAGGTTGGCCTTTCTACGTGGCGGCGTGGCGCGCGCTGCGCAACGGCGTCGCCAACATGGCCACGTTGGTCGTGCTGTCGGTGGGCACCGGCTACCTGTTCAGCATCGGCGCGACCTTCTTCTACGAGGGTGAGGTGTTCTATGAAGCGGCATCGGTGCTGCTGGTCTTCATCCTGCTGGGGCACTGGCTGGAGATGCGCGCCCGCGCGGGCGCATCCGACGCGATTCGCGCGTTGATGGATCTCGCCCCACCCATGGCCACGGTCGTGCGCAACGGGGTGGAGACCAAGGTACCGACCGCCGAGGTTGCAGCCGGGGAACTGGTCGTGATCAAGCCCGGCGACAAGATCCCGGTGGATGGCGAGATCGTCGAGGGCGCGTCGCAAGTGGACGAGTCGATGCTGACGGGCGAGTCCATGCCGGTCAAGAAGGGCGTGGGCAGCACCGTCGTAGGCGCCAGCATCAACAAGAGCGGGAGCTTTCGCTACAAGGCCACGAAGGTCGGCGCGGACACGGCCTTGGCGCAGATTGTCAAGCTGGTCCAGGAGGCCCAGAACTCGAAGGCCCCCGGCCAGCTGCTGGCCGACCACGCATCCCAGTGGCTGGTGCTGGCGGCGATCGTGATTGGCCTGCTGACCTTCAGCGTCTGGTACTGGGTGATGGGACAGACATTACTGTTCGCACTCACCTTGACCATCACCGTGTTCGTGATCGCATGCCCTGATGCGCTGGGGCTGGCCACCCCGATGGCCATCATGGTCGGGACCGGGCTGGGCGCAATGAACGGCATTCTCTTCAAGAATGCGGCCGCATTGGAGAACGCCACCAAGTTGACGGTCGTGGTGTTCGACAAGACCGGCACCTTGACACTGGGGCAGCCCGATGTCGTCGAGATGGTGGCCGCGCCCGGTGTCGAGGAGACGCGGCTTCTGGCGACGGCCGCCGCGGTGGAGAAGTTCTCCGAGCACCCCCTCGCGCTCGCAGTGCTCAAGCGTGCGGGAGACATGCCGACGGAGGTCACCGAGAACTTCACCAACATCGATGGGCAAGGCGCACGGGCCACTATCGGGGGCGAGACGGTGCTCCTGGGCAACCGGCTGCTGATGCAGTCGGAACAGGTGGATCTGGCTCCCCTTGCCAGCGAGGCGGCGCGGCTGCAAGGCGGGGGGCGCACTGTGGTCCACGTCGCGCGCGGTGGCCGGCTGATCGGCCTCATCGCGATCGCCGATGCCGTGCGGCCGACCTCGCGCGAGACGATCGCCAAGCTGCAGGCACGCGGCGTGAAGGTCGCGATGCTGACCGGCGACAACCAGGCGACCGCCGAGCGCATCGGCAAGGAACTGGGCATCGACATCGTGCTTGCGGATGTGTTGCCCGGGCAGAAGGCCTCCAAGATCAAGGAACTGCAGCAGCAGGGTCACAAGGTCGGCATGGTCGGCGACGGCATCAACGACGCTCCGGCGCTGACGCAGGCCGACGTGGGCTTTGCGATTGGCGCGGGGACGGACGTTGCGATGGAAAGCGCCCAGGTGGTGTTGATGAAGAGTGACCCCTACGACGTGGTCGGGGCCATCGAACTGTCCCGGGCGACGCTGCGCAAGATGCACCAGAACCTCTGGTGGGCCGTGGCCTACAACGTGATCGCCTTCCCGCTGGCGGCCGGGGTGCTGTATCCGTTCACCTTGTCGCCCGAGGTCGCTGCATTGTCCATGTCGGGCAGTTCCGCGATCGTCGCGATCAATGCGCTGATGCTCAAGCGCACGCGCCTGCCGGGGATCAAGCGCGTGACGTCGCGTGCCAGTGTCCCAGCGGCCGCGTCAGCCTGAGCGGCGGGCCACCATGGTAGAGAGCCGCGCCATGCGATCACCGCGCGAATCCGGGCCCACCCGCCAGCAAGACCTCGGCGTCGCGCAGCTGGGTTGGCTCGCTGCGGCCGTATTCGTCGTCTCGGCCGGATATGGGGCACTGATGCCCTTGATCCCCGACTGGCTGCGGCCCTTGATGGGCGACGCGGATCCTGCGGCGCTTGCGCGCCATGTCGGCTACCTCAGCGGCATCTACACGGCGGGCATCCTGCTGGGTGCGCCCCTGTGGGGCATGCTGGCGGACAGGCTGGGGCGTGCCCGCGTGTTGCTGGTGGGCCTGATCGGCTACGTGGCCAGCCTGCTCCCGCTGCTGCGCCCCGAGTCCCTGGGCGTGGTCGGCATCTATGCGCTGCGCGGCGCGACGGGCTTTTTTGTGGCCGCGGTCGTGCCGGTGGTGCCGGCGCTCGTCGCGCAGTACACCCCAGAATCGATTCGCGCCAGGCGCTTTGCATGGCTGGGTGCGATGTCGCTGCTCGGGTTCCTGTTCGGCCCCGGCCTGAACGCCGCTGCAGAACGGCTTGTCGGCCTGGGCTTCTTGAGCGTGCTGGTACAGGGCTCATCGACCACGCTCGTGATCGCACTCTCGGCCGCGCTCGGCGCGCTGATGATGCTGGGCCTGGCCGCAACGCTTCCCGCACCTTCCTCCCTTGGAGAGGCGGACGCAGCCGATCACGACGGAGCACCCCGGAGCCGCTCCCTGGCGCTCTGGATTCTCAACGGTGTGATCATGTTCGTGCTTGCCGGCTTTGAACTCGGCATCGTGCTGCAGGGCCAGCGCCACCCCGATCTCTCCTCCCGAGAGGTGTCGTTGATGTTCGCCGAGTGCAGTCTGGTGATGCTGGGCGTCAACGCGGTGCTGTTCTTCACCGGCCTGCTGGAGCGCGCCGACCCACGCCGCGTACTGGCCTGCGGCATGGTCCTGGGCATCGCCGGGCTCCTGATGCTGGCCCGCCATGGCAGCGAGATGTGGCTGTACGTCGGCGTGAGTTTCACGGCTGCGGGCACGGGTCTCGTGCTCCCCACCCTGGCCTACCTCGCTGCCGGCACCTCGGCGCGGCGGCTCGGTATCGCGATGGGAGGGCTCGCCGCGGCAGCCGGCCTCGGACAAACACTGGGATCGGCCGCCACCGGATGGCTATTCGGCGCTGTGATGCAGAGCACCTTTGCGTGGCTGTCGATTCCACTGGCCGCCACCCTCGCGCTGCTGCTCATTCCGCGGCATTGGTGGCCAGCCAACCCCGTCCTGGTGAGCGCTTCACCGTCCCGCACTTTTCTCACTTCCACGGAAACCGAACCATGAGACTGATCCTGATGTCCCTGCTCGCAGCGCTTGCCCTGTCGCTGAGCGGATGCGGCTACAACGACTTCCAGCGGCTGGACGAGCAGACCAAGTCCGCCTGGTCCGAGGTGCTGAACCAGTACCAGCGGCGCGCCGACCTGATCCCCAACATCGTCGCGACCGTCAAGGGCGAGACCAACTTCGAGCAGGAGACGCTGACCCGGGTGGTCGAGGCCCGCGCGAAGGCGACCTCGATCCAGGCCACGCCGGAACTCGTCAACAACCCCGAGGCGTTCCAGAAGTTCCAGGCGGCACAGAGCGAACTGTCCGGCGCGCTGAGCCGGCTGCTGGTGGTGAGCGAGAACTACCCGCAACTCAAGGCGAACCAGGCTTTTCAAGACCTGCGTGCCCAACTTGAGGGCACGGAGAACCGCATCACCGTGGCGCGTGGGCGCTACGTGAAGGCGGTGCAGGATTACAACGTGCTCACGCGCAGCTTCCCGACCAACATCACGGCCAAGCTGTTCAGCTACGTCGTCAAGCCCAATTTCTCGGTCGCCGACGAGAAGGCCATGGCGGCGCCGCCACAGGTCGATTTCGGCGCCTCGGCGCCGGCGGCGCGCCCCTGACATGAGAACGCCCAGAACAGTGGTGCTCTCTCCGGCGGCCCCTCTTCGGCTGGCCCACGCTCTGGCCTGGCTGCTGCTGAGCCTGTTCCTTTCGGTCGCGTCCGCGCAGGAGTTGGTCGCCGTTCCTCCGCTGCAGGCGCGCGTCACCGATCTCACGGGAACGCTCGCCGCCGATCGTGTCGCCGCGCTGGATGCGCAGCTTCGGGCCTTCGAGCAACGCAAGGGCGTGCAGATCGCCGTGCTGATGGTCCGCTCGACGCGGCCCGAACCCGTCGAGCAGTACGCCCTGCGGGTGGTAGAGCAATGGAAGCTCGGCCGTCGCAAGGTGGACGACGGCGCGTTGCTCCTGGTGGCCAAGGACGACCGCACCGTGCGCATCGAAGTCGGATACGGCATCGAGGGTGCGCTGAGCGACGTGGTATCGCGGCGCATCATCGACGAGGTGATCACGCCGCGCCTGCGCCAGGGCGATTTCGACGGCGGCATCGCCGCAGGCGCCGAACAGATCATGCGGGTGATCGATGGCGAGGCCCTGCCTGCGGCGGACCCACGGCGGCAGGGGCAGACCAACGACATCGGGCAGGCCTGGCCCTTCCTGTTCGTCGCGGCCCTGATGCTGGGCGGAGTGCTACGCAACGCCCTCGGCCGCCTTCCAGGCTCCCTGGTCACGGCTGGCGTGCTGGGTGCCGCTGCGTGGCAGTTGGTGGGCACCTTCGCGGTGGCCGCGGTGGCTGGACTGGCGGGATTCCTCGTCACGCTGCTGGGCATCGGCATGGGTGGCCACGGCGGCATGCACGGGCGCCACCGGGGAGGCGGCTGGCCGGGCGGAGGATTGGGCGGTGGTGGCGGTGGATTCCGCGGCGGCGGCGGCGGCTTCGGTGGCGGCGGCGCGTCAGGACGGTGGTGAGATGAACATGCAACGACTTCTTCGCCACCTTGCGACCACGGATCGCGCAGTCCGCCGCGCCTTCCCCCCGTGCGCGCTGGATGCGATCGAGCAGGCCATCCGCACGGGAGAGTTCCAGCATGGGGGCCAGCTGCGCTTCGTGGTCGAGGGTGCGCTGGACGGATCGCCACTGTGGCGCAACCAATCGCCGGGCGAGCGGGCGCTGGACCTGTTCGCACGCCTGGGTGTGTGGGATACGGCGCACAACAGCGGCGTCCTGATCTACGTGCTGCTGGCCGACCGGGCCGTGGAGATCGTGGCCGATCGCGGCATCCATGCCTGTTGCGGTGCCGAAAGGTGGTCGGCTGTGTGCCAGCGCATGGAAGCCCAGTTTGCGCAGGGACGCTTCGAGGCCGGAGCCCTGGAAGGCATCGTGGCCGTCAGCCACCTGCTGGTGCAGCACTTTCCGCGGGGCGCGGACCACGGCAACGAGTTGCCGGATCGGCCGGTCCTTCTTTGAACGACAACATCCTTGGAGACCTACCATGCAACTTCAATTTCTGGGTGCCACCGGCACCGTGACCGGTTCCAAATACCTGCTGCGCCATGGCGACGCGACCATTCTGGTGGACTGCGGCCTGTTCCAGGGATTCAAGCAGCTGCGCCTGCGCAACTGGGAGCCGCTGCCGGTCGCGCCCAAGACCGTCGACGCGGTCGTGCTCACCCACGCCCACATCGACCACAGCGGCTACCTGCCACTGCTGGCGCGACAAGGCTTTCGCGGCCGGGTTTACTGCACGTCCGCGACGCACGAGCTGTGCAAGATCCTGCTCACCGACAGCGGCCATCTGCAGGAGGAAGAGGCGAAGTTCGCCAACCGGCACGGTTTCTCCAAACACCAGCCCGCGCTGCCGCTGTACACCCGTGAGGACGCCGAGCGCTGCCTGAAGCTGTTCGCGCCACGTCCGTTCTCTCAGGACTTCGAGGCGCTGCCCGGACTCACCGCGCGGTTGACGCCTTCCGGGCACATGCTCGGCTCGGCCTTCGTGCACCTCAACGACGGCCGGCGATCCGTGCTCTTCTCCGGCGACATCGGCCGGCCCAACGACCCGGTGCTGCGCCCGCCGGTGCAGGTCCCCGGCGCCGACTACCTGCTGGTGGAATCCACCTACGGCAACCGCAAGCATGAAGCGTCCGACGCACTGGCGCAGCTGGAGACTGTCATCAACAAGACGGCCGCCCGTGGAGGGGTCGTGGTCATCCCAGCGTTCGCTGTCGGCCGAGCGCAGAGCCTGATGTACGGCATCTACCAGCTCAAGAAGCAAGGGCGCATCCACCAGCACCTGCCCGTGTACCTGGACAGCCCGATGGCCATCGATGCCACACGGCTGTACCACGCCCATCGCGACGAGCACCGGCTCTCGCCCGAGGAATGCGAGGGCATGTGCCATGCCGCGAAGATCGTCAACAAGGTCGAGGAGTCCAAGGCGCTCAGCGCCGGTCGTGGACCGATGGTCATCATCTCCGCCAGTGGCATGGCCACGGGAGGACGCGTGGTGCACCACCTCAAGTCATTCGCGCCCGACCATCGCAACACCATCCTGTTCGCCGGCTACCAGGCGGGCGGCACCCGTGGCGCCGCGATCGTGCACGGCGCGTCCACCGTCCGCATCCATGGCCAGGACGTGCCGATCCGCGCCGAGGTGGCCTCGCTCGACAACCTTTCCGCCCACGCCGATGCCGACGAGATCCTCGCGTGGATGCGCGGCTTCACGCAAACACCGCGCCGAACCTTCGTGACCCACGGCGAGCCGGAGGCGGCCGATGCGCTGCGCGCGCGGATCGACCATGAACTGGGCTGGTCGGTTGCCGTGCCCGAGTACCTGCAGACGGTGGATCTGGTATGACGGCGCACCTGCACGAGACCGGCACCGGCACCGGCACCGGAGAGGATGGCGTGAACACGCTGCAGGCGTGGCGCACCGGCATCGACACCCATCAGGAGCCGGTGGTCTACATGCGGCGCGACTGCCCTGTCTGCCAGTCGGAGGGTTTCACGACCCAGGCGCGCGTGCAGCTGACGGCCGGCCGCCGCAGCATCGTGGCGACGCTCAGCGTCGTCGATGGGGATTGGCTGGCCGAGAACGTCGCTGGCCTGTCCGAATCGGCATGGGCGTCGCTGGGGGCGCAGCCGGGCCAGCTGGTCACGGTGACCCATGCACCGCCGCTGGATTCGCTCAGCCATGTCCGAGCCAAGGTCTACGGCAATGCCCTGGGCGATGCCGAGTTCAGCGCCATCATCTCCGACGTCGCGGCGGGCCATTACTCTGACCTGCATCTGGCCACCTTCATCACCGCCTGCGCCGGCGATCGCCTGGACCTCGCGGAGACCGTCTCGCTCACGAAAGCCATGATTGGCGTCGGTGACCGCATCGATTGGGGGCGCCCGCTGGTGGTGGACAAGCATTGCGTCGGCGGCCTGCCCGGCAACCGCACGACCCTGCTCGTGGTGCCCATCGTGGCCGCCTGCGGCCTCACGATGCCCAAGACCTCCTCGCGCGCCATCACCTCGCCGGCCGGGAC